>NZ_CALRZC010000048.1:0-43305 GCF_943372545.1 Variovorax sp. YR752
GTCGTAAGCCTTGGCTTCGCCGCCGAACTTGGCCGACAGAACGGTTGCGATCGCAGCCGTCAGCGTCGTCTTGCCGTGGTCAACGTGACCGATCGTGCCCACGTTCACGTGCGGCTTGGTGCGGGTGAATTTACCTTTTGCCATTTTTCGACTCCGAAAAAAACGATTTCAACGCATGCAGATGGGTCGCAAGCCTGTCGTTGCAACCCCAGAAAACTGGTGCCCTTTGCGGGAATCGGACCCGCGACCTCTCCCTTACCAAGGGAGTGCTCTACCACTGAGCCAAAAGGGCTTTTGTTCTAACCAAATCGCTTCCGGCGCCGAACCGGGTCTCTGGAGCGGGAGACGGGAATCGAACCCGCGTCATCAGCTTGGAAGGCTGGGGTTCTACCATTGAACTACTCCCGCATCGGGGGCACTTCAAGGCACCCAAAGCGCTAGATCCAATCGCTCTTAGAAACCAAATTCATCGCTGGTGGAGAGGGCTGGATTCGAACCAGCGTACTCGTAAGAGGGCAGATTTACAGTCTGCTGCCATTAACCACTCGGCCACCTCTCCGGCGAACCTCGAAATATAGCACGATTTTGTGACTACACAGGATTCCCAGCAAAAGATGAAGCGTGGAAACCTGCTCGAGGTGTGAAGCCTCTGATTATGAGCGAAGTTCGGAGCCTCCCGACTGCTGCGACTCACGCCATGCACGGGCTTGGCCAAAATGGCCGCAGCCGATGAACGGAACCGGCGGCCGGAGCGCCGAAAGCGGCGAGGGATGATTCGACATCAGCACCTTATGGCGCCCAACATCGATCAACGCGCGCTTACTCTGCGCGTGCGAGCCCCATAGCATAAAAACAACAGGCCGTTCGCCCTGCGCCACATGGCGAATCACGGCGTCCGTGAGCACCTCCCAGCCGCGGCCTGCATGGCTGGCCGGCTGGGCTTCTTCGACCGTGAGACAGGTGTTGAGCAGCAGCACGCCGTGCGTCGCCCATTTCACGAGGCTGCCGCCCGGGTTCGGAAACGCCGGCGGCGGCGTGCCCAGGTCGCGCTGGAGTTCCTTGAAGATGTTGCGCAGCGACGGTGGCAGGGCCACGCCCGACGCCACCGAGAAGGCCAGCCCCTCGGCCTGCCCTCGCCCGTGGTACGGGTCCTGGCCCAGGATCACGACCCGCACGTCTTCCGGCGGCGTGAGTTCGAGCGCCCGCAGCGGCTGCGGCGGAAAGATCACCGCCCCGGCGTCGAGGCGTTCGCGCAGAAAACCCTGCAGCTTCTGGCCGACCGCTCCGGCAAAGAACTCGTCGACCAGCGGCTGCCAGCCCGGCGCCACCGGCCAGTCGGCAGGATCGCTGCTCGACAGCTGATCCGGCCGCGTCATTTGAACAACGCAGCGAGGGCCTCGCCGGGTTCCTTGGCGCGCATGAAGGCCTCGCCGACCAGGAAGGCATTGACGCCCGCGGCGCGCAGCGCAGCGACGTCCTCGCGCGTGGCAATGCCCGATTCAGTCACCGGCAGGCGATCCGCCGGCAGCTTGGGCAGCAAATCGATCGTCGCCTGGATCGACACCTCGAAGGTGCGCAGGTTGCGGTTGTTGACGCCGATGAGCGCCGTCTTGAGCTTCAGCGCGCGCTCGAGTTCGGCCGCGTCGTGCACCTCGACCAGCACCGCCATGCCCAGTCCGCGCGCGATGGCTTCGTAGTCCTTCATCTGCGCGTCGTCGAGGCAGGCGGCGATCAGCAGGATCGCGTCGGCACCCATCGCGCGCGACTCGTACACCTGGTAGGCGTCGATGATGAAATCCTTGCGCAGCACCGGCAGGTCGCACGAGGCGCGCGCCTGCTTCAGGTAGTCGACGCCGCCCTGGAAGAACTGCTTGTCGGTCAGCACCGAGAGGCAGGCCGCGCTGACCACGCCGTCGCCCTCTGCATAGCTTTGCGCGATGTCGGCCGGAATGAAGTCTTCGCGCAGCACGCCCTTGCTCGGGCTGGCCTTCTTGACCTCGGCGATCACCGCCGCCTGGCCGGCCGCGATCTTGGCGCGCAGCGCAGCTTCGAAGTCGCGCGTGAGCACGCGGCTTTCGGCGTCGAAGCGCACGGCCTCGAGCGGGGCGCGCTTCAGTGCGGCGGCGACTTCCTGGCGTTTGACGGCGACGATCTTGTCGAGAATGTCTGACATGGCTTGCTCTGCTTTCGGTGGCACGACGGCCTGATTCTCAGAAGGAGGTGGAGGCCTTGACCAGCTCATCGAGCTTGGCCCTGGCCGCACCGGATGCGATGGCCTGGCGCGCACGCTCCACGCCCGCCAGCACCGAGTCGACCACGTTGGCCGCGTACAGCGCCGCGCCTGCGTTGAGGAGCACGATGTCCAGCGCCGGGCCGGCCTGGTTGTCCAGCACGCCCATGAGCATGGTCTTCGACTGCTCGGGCGTCTCGACGCGCAGCGAACGGTTGCTCGCCATCTGGAAGCCGAAGTCTTCCGGGTGCAGCTCGTACTCGCGGATTTCGCCGTCCTTGAGCTCGCCGATCATGGTGGACGCGCCCAGCGAGATCTCATCCATGCCGTCGCGGCCGTAAACCACCAGCGCATGCTCGGCGCCAAGGCGTTGCAGCGCACGCACCTGGATGCCGACGAGGTCGGGGTGGAACACGCCCATCAGGATGTTCGGTGCGCCGGCCGGGTTGGTCAGCGGGCCGAGGATGTTGAAGATCGTCTTGATGCCGAGTTCCTTGCGCACCGGCGCGACGTTCTTCATCGCGGGGTGGTGGTTCGGCGCGAACATGAAGCCGATGCCGACCTGCGCGATGCACTGCGCGATCTGCTCGGGCTTGAGGTTGATGTTGACGCCCAGCGACTCCAGCACGTCTGCACTGCCCGACTTGCTCGACACGCTGCGCCCCCCATGCTTGCTGACCTTGGCGCCGGCCGCGGCCGCCACGAACATCGAGCAGGTCGAGATGTTGAAGGTGTGCGAGCCGTCGCCGCCGGTGCCGACGATGTCCACGAGGTTCGTGGTGTCGGCCACGGGCACCTTGGTCGACACCTCGCGCATCACCTCTGCGGCTGCGGTGATCTCGCCGATGGTTTCCTTCTTGACGCGCAGGCCGGTGATCAGCGCGGCCATCATCACGGGCGAACACTCGCCGCTCATGATGAGCCGCACGATGTGCAGCATCTCGTCGTGGAAGACTTCGCGGTGTTCGATGGTGCGCTGCAGCGCTTCCTGGGGGGTGATCATGAAGAGTCTCCTCGGTGTGTGCGTATCGGCAGGCTTCAGAAGGTGTGAATGAATCCGGCGTGGCCGAGCAGCCCGCCCAGGCGCGCCCCCTCAAGGCGCAAAGCGCAGCCATAGCTCGGGCTATGGCGAGCATTTGCAACGCAGAGGGGGAGTGCCTGGGCGGGATGAGCGGACATGGCGGGTTCGTTCACACCTTCTCAGGCCTTGAAGAAGCCGCGGATCGCCGCGACAGCGCGGTCGACGCCTGCGGCATCGACATCCAGGTGCGTCACGAAGCGCAGGCGGTACAGCCCGGTCGCAAGGATGCCCTGCTGGTTGAGGCTAGCGAGCAGCTCCGAAGAACGCGCCTGCGCCGCGCCCGTGAGGTCGACGAACACGATGTTCGTGTGCGGCGCCTCGACGGTCAGCCCTTCGATGCCTTCGAGCCCCTGTGCGAGCCGTTGCGCCAGCGCATGGTCATCGGACAGGCGATCGATGTGGTGGTCGAGCGCATGCGAGGCCGCAGCCGCCAACAGGCCCGCCTGCCGCATGCCGCCGCCCGCCATCTTGCGGATGCGGTGCGCGCGCGCAATGAAGTCACGCGAGCCGACCAGCGCCGAGCCGATGGGTGCGCCCAGGCCCTTGCTGAAGCACACCGACACACTGTCGAAGCACTGCGCGATACGGCGGGCTTCGGCGCGGATGTCGGTTCGCTTGTTCTGTGCCGCCTGCGCGGTGGCGGCATTGAAGAGCCGCGCGCCATCGAGGTGCCGCTGCAGCCCCTTGCTCTTCGTCAGATCGGTGGCGGCCTGCACATAGTCGAAGGGCAGCAGCTTTCCGCCCAGCGTGTTTTCCAGCGCCAGCAGCTTCGTGCGCGCGAAGTGCGCGTCGTCGGGCTTGATGGCCGCCTCGATCTGCGCGAGCGGCAGCGTGCCGTCGGGCGCATGGTCGAGTGGCTGCGGCTGCACGCTGCCGAACACCGCAGCGCCGCCGCCTTCCCAGCGGTACGCATGCGCCTGCTGGCCGACGATGTACTCGTCGCCGCGGCCGCAGTGCGACAGGATCGCGCACAGGTTGCTCTGCGTGCCGGTCGGCACGAACAGCGCCGCCTCGAAGCCCAGCAGTGCGGCGATCTTTTCCTGCAGCGCGTTCACGCTCGGGTCGGCGCTGAAGACGTCGTCGCCCAGCGGTGCGGCCGCCATGGCCTCGCGCATCGCGGGCGTGGGCTGCGTGACGGTGTCGCTGCGCAGGTCGACGAGGGAGGAGCGGTCGGTCATGGTGATCAGTCCAGGAAGTTCTTGAGCATGGCGTGGCCATGTTCTGTGAGGATCGATTCGGGATGGAACTGCACGCCTTCGATGCGCACGTCGTGCGCAAAGCCGGTGTGCCGCACGCCCATGATCTCGCCGTCGTCGGTCCAGGCGGTGACAGCCAGCGCCTTCGGGCAGCTCTCGCGCTCGATCGAGAGCGAGTGGTACCGGTTGACGATGAACTTCTGCGGCAGGCCCGCGAACACGCCCTCTTGCGTGGTCGTGATCTCGCTGGTCTTGCCGTGCATGAGCTGCTGCGCGCGCACGATCTTGCCGCCGAAGGCCGCGCCGATCGCCTGGTGGCCCAGGCACACGCCAAGAATCGGCAGCTTGCCCGCGAAGGCCTCGATGGCCGCCACCGACACGCCTGCCTCGGCCGGCGAACACGGTCCGGGCGACACCACCAGCCGCGTCACGCCCGAAGCGATCAGCTCGCCGATCTGCGCCACCGTGATCTCGTCGTTGCGATGCACCTGCACATCCGCCCCCAGCTCGCCGAAGTACTGGACGATGTTGTAGGTAAACGAATCGTAGTTGTCGATCATCAGCAGTTTCATGGCTTGCTCACAATCCGGTGCACGCCCTTCACGACAGGGAACACGTTGAAGTTGATGAGAAGGCCCAGCTTGAGGCCCGACAGGCGCAATGCGGCCAGCACCTGCGCGCGATGCAGGTCGGTCAGCACATCGACCGCCTTGAGTTCGACGATGACCGACTGCTCGATCACGAAGCCTGCGCGGTAAACATCGCCCAGCGAGCGACCCTTGTAGCTGGCCGACAGCGCCACGTCGCGCGTGAAGCCGATCTCGCGCTCGGCGAGTTCGATGGCCAGCGCCGCGGCGTAGGCGCCTTCGTCGAGCCCCGTGCCGAGCACACGCTGCACTTCGACGGCGGCGCCGATGATCTCGTGCGAGAAGTCGTTCTGAATGTCGGGTGCGTTGCTCATTCCAGGCCTTCCTCGACCAGTTCGGCGGCACGCAGGAGTGCGCGCGCCTTGGCTTCTGTTTCTTTCCACTCCAGCTCGGGCACCGAGTCGGCGACCACGCCGGCCGCGGCCTGCACGTGCAGCATCTGGTCTTTCACGATGCCGGTGCGGATCGCAATCGCCACGTCCATGTCGCCCGCATAGCTGATGTAGCCGCAGGCGCCGCCGTAGAGACCGCGCTTGGTGGGCTCCAGCTGGTCGATGAGTTCCATCGCGTGCACCTTCGGCGCGCCGGTCAGCGTGCCGGCGGGGAACGTGGCCTTGAGCACGTCGATGGCGGTCATGCCGTCCTTCAGCGTGCCTTCGACGTTGCTCACGATGTGCATCACGTGGCTGTAGCGTTCCACCGCGAAGGCCTCGGTCACCTTCACGGTGCCGGTCTTGGCGATGCGGCCGATGTCGTTGCGCGCGAGGTCAATCAGCATCACGTGCTCGGCGCGCTCCTTCGGGTCGTTGATGAGCTCCACCTCGGCGGCCTTGTCGAGTTCGATCGACGCGCCACGCGGGCGCGTGCCGGCCAGCGGGCGGATGGTGATCTTCTGCTCGCCGTCGCCCGTGTTCTCCTGGCGCACCAGGATCTCGGGCGAGGCGCCCACCACGTGGAAATCGCCCAGGTTGTAGTAGTACATGTAGGGCGACGGGTTCAGCGAACGCAGCGCGCGGTACAGCGACAGCGGCGACTCGGTGTAGCGCTTGCTGATGCGCTGGCCCACCTGCACCTGCATGAAGTCGCCGGCGGCAATCATCTCTTTCGCGCGCTCCACGGCCGCGATGTAGTCGGCCTTGGCAAAGCTGCGCTCGGGCGGATGCGCCTGCGTGGGCTTCACGACGGGCGCGCTCACCGAGTACTTGAGCTTGTCCTTCAGCTCGCGCAGGCGGCGCTTGCCCACGGCATAGGCCTCGGGCTGCTTCGGGTCGGCGTAGACGATGAGGTAGAGCTTGCCCGACAGGTTGTCGATGACCGCTAGTTCTTCGCACTGCAGCAGCAGGATGTCGGGGCAGCCCAGCGTGTCGGGCGGGCAGCTTTTTTCGAGCTTGCGCTCGATGTGGCGCACGGTGTCGTAGCCGAAGTAGCCGGCCAGGCCGCCGCAGAAGCGCGGCAGGCCAGGCCGCAGCGCGACCTTGAATCGCTTCTGGTAGTCGGCCACGAAGTCCAGCGGGTTGCCCTTGGCGGTCTCGACGACCTGGCCATCGGTCACCACTTCGGTGACGGCCTCGTCGCCGAAGCCTGAGGCACGCAGCAAGGTGCGCGCCGGCAAGCCGATGAAGCTGTAGCGCCCGAAGCGCTCGCCACCGACGACCGATTCGAGCAGGAAGCTGTGCTTGCCGCCGCCCTGCGAATGGGCGAGCTTGAGGTACAGGGAAAGCGGGGTTTCGAGGTCGGCAAAGGCCTCGGCCATCAGCGGGATGCGGTTGTAGCCCTGGGCGCTGAGGCTCTTGAATTCAAGTTCGGTGATCACGGATCGTTCTCCAGTTGCCTGCCGGCGCTCCTTTGGCCGGTGGCAAGGTCATTCACTGGTGGCCCGGAATCGATGCGTCGATCCGGAACCGCGGGCGCACGGCGTGCGCCGTGCAATCAAACAGTCAGCGATGTATGGCGACGCCAGGGCCAGGCTCCCCGGCTGCCTTCACCTGTTTGAATGATGTGATGAACGAACATGGAGCGCCGAGTTTAGCCCACGAAAACGGCGCCTTGTGCAACCGCAGGCTTCAGGGTTCCCCCGGGCCCTGCGGGATAAAACGAAAAGATACATTCGCACGACCGTTCGCAAATTCAAGGAGACTCACTTGTTCGCCCTCCCGCTCCCGGCCGTGTTCTCCCGCCTCGCGGCGCTCGTTTTTCTTTCCGCCGTGCTCTGTGGCGGCACCTTTGCGGCGCAGGTCGACGTGGCCGGCGTCAAGCTCGAAGACCAGATGGACCTGCGCGGCGCCCCGCTGGTGCTGAACGGCGCAGGCATCCGCTACAAGACCATCATCAAGGTCTACACGGCCGGCCTGTACCTGGGCAAGAAGGCCTCGACCACCGAGGAAGCGCTGGCCGTGCCGGGCCCCAAACGCGTGGCGATCACGATGCTGCGCGACATCGACGCCAACGAGCTCGGCAAGCTCTTCGTGAAGGGCGTGGAAGACAACTCGCCCAAGAGCGAGATGGTCAACCTGATTCCCGGCCTGCTGCGCATGGGCCAGATGTTCGCGGACCAGAAGCAGCTCAAGGCCGGCGACACCTTCACCATCGACTGGCTGCCCGGCACGGGCACGCTGATCACGGTGCGCGGCGTGCCGCAGCCCGATCCGGTGAAGGAAGTGGCGTTCTTCAATGCGCTGATGCGCATCTGGCTCGGCCCGAACCCGGCCGACTGGAAGCTCAAGGACGCGCTGCTCGGAAAGCAGTAAGCAGGCAGCCCGTCAGGCCGCCGCGAGGTCGGCCAGCGAATCCACGAACCCGTCCGCATCCACGCCGCGCACCGGCTCGCCGTGGTTGTAGCCGTAGGTGACGAGCACCACGGGGCAGCCGGCAGCGCGCGCGGCGCGCGCGTCGTTGCTCGAGTCGCCGACCATCAGCGTGCGCGACGGCACCGTGCCCAGCGCCTCGCAGGTCTTCAGCAGCGGCAGCGGATCGGGCTTCTTGCGCTCGAAGGCGTCGCCGCCGAACACCTGCTCGAAGAAACCGTCGAGCCCCTTTGCTGCCAGCAGCGGCTTGGCGAACGCCGTCGGCTTGTTCGTGAGGCAGGCCAGCCGCAGCCCGCGCGCACGCAGCGCCTTCAGGCCCTCGACCACGCCGGGGTACGCGGCCGAATGGCGGCCGTTGATCTCCAGATAGTGGTGCTGGTAGCGCTCCCAGGCGCGATCGAACACCGCCGCCGGGGCCGGCGCGCCCACATGCGCCAGCGCCGACAGGATCAGGTGCTCCGAGCCCTTGCCCACCATGTGCTCGATGGCGGCGGGCGGCACCGGCGGCAGGTCGAGGTCGCGCAGCATGCGGTTCAGGGCTTCGGCAAAGTCGCCGAGCGTGTCGACCATGGTGCCGTCGAGGTCGACGATGGCGGCGTCGAAGCGGGAAAGATCGGTGCGAAGAGTGTCCAAAACAGGCGGCTCCCGGGGAGCGAAGTGGATGGTGGATGCGCGAGGCACGCATTCTCCCCCGGCCGCAAAATAGGCGCCCATGACTTCCACGACGCCCCCGCCCGCCGCCCCTCGCCCCATCCGCACCGCCGCCACGCTGGTCGTGCTGCGCGACGGCCCCGACGGCCTTGAGGTGCTGATGCTGCGGCGGGCCGAAAAAGCCAACGACCAGAACAGCGGCGCCAGCGTCTTTCCGGGCGGCATGGTCGATGCGCACGACCGGCTGCTGCACCCGCTGTGTGCCGGCCTGGACGATGCCGCCGCGAGCGCGCGCCTGGGCCTGCCCGAAGGCGGGCTCGACTTCCATGCCGCCGCCATCCGCGAATGCTTCGAAGAGGCCGGCCTGCTGCTCGCGAACGATGCGCAGGGCCGCCCGGTCGAGCTGCTCACGCTCACCTCGGGCGAACTCGACGCCATGCGCGCCGCCGCCGAGCGCAGCACCGACGCCTTGCTCGCACTGTGCGCGGCCCGCCGCTGGTGCCTGGCCGTCGATCGCGTCGCCTACTTCAGCCACTGGCTGACCCCGCCCGGCATGCCGCGCCGCTTCGACACGCGCTTCTTCGCCGCCGCCATGCCCGCCGGCCAGGACGTGCGCCCCGACGGCCGCGAGACCGTCGAACATATGTGGCTGAAGCCCGCCGACGCGGTCAGCCCCGCGCGCGGCCTCAAGCTGATGAACGTGACGCGGCGCGTGCTCGAGCACCTGGGCACCTTCGCCAACGTCGACGACTTCATGGCGCATGCGCACGCGCTGCGCCGCATCCCGCTGACGATGCCGCGGCTGGCCGATGGCCCCGCGGGCCGTCGGCCGGTGAACATGGAAGAACCCGCCTACGACGAGATCGGTCACCTGGACCCCGACGGCCAGGGCGGCGGTCGCTATGCGCTCGAAGCGGGCCTCGTCACGCCGCTGTCCGCGCGCGTGCTGCGCGTCGTGCACGACAGCGGCTTCAACAGTTTTCTCGTCGGCGGCACCGAGGGCTGGGCGCTGATCAATCGCGTGCCCGGCGATGCGGCGCACGAGGCCGCGCTGCGAGCGGCGGCGCCCGGGCCGGTGCGATGGGAGTTGTCGGCTGACTCGGCGCCGCAGTCCCTGGACCTTGGCGGCGCCACGCTCCACGTGTTGGGTGCGCAGGGTTTCCTGCTGGCCGAAGAGCGCATGCTGTTCACGGGCGACGCAGTGAACGTCGCCGTCGAAACGGATCACGTTGTCGAATGGATCGTGCCCTCGCGCGGCTTCATGCGCCGGCCGGCATCGCCTACGGCCGACTGAGCCCTCAGGCCTGCTGCGCTTCCGTCAGCGCCTGCGCCGCCACCACCGCCTCGGTGCGGTTGCGCACGTTGAGCGCCCGAAAGATTGCTGCGAGGTGGATCTTCACCGTGCCTTCGCTGATGCCCAGGCTGCGCCCGATCAGCTTGTTCGGTTTGCCTTGCGACAGCAGCTGCAGCACCTCGACCTGCCGCTCGGTCAGCACGTTGCGCAGGTGTTCGAGGGTCTGGGTGCCGCCGCCATTGCCGCCGCGCGCAAAGGGCTCGCCCCCTGCCGAAGACGGCGGCGACACGCCGGCCACGATGCCAGGCGGCAGCGCCGTGAGCATCATCGGCGGCACATACACGCCGCCCGCCAGCACGAGACGCACCGCCGACAGCATGACTTCGGGGGAATAGGCCTTGGGAATGAAACCGAGCACGCCGCGTTCGAGCGCGCTGCGCATGATGGACGGGTCTTCGTAGCCCGACAGCACGATCACGGGCACGGCCGGATGTCGTCGCCGGATTTCGTCGATGTGGGCCTGCCCGTCCGCGCCGGGCATGTTGAGGTCGATCAGGGCCAGGTCGAGATCGTCGGTGGCGCCGGCAAGCAGCTCGTCGACGCTCAGCGCCAGGACGAACTCGATGCCGGTGCCCAGCTCCGACAACTTGGCTTTGACCGCCTCGATGACGAGCCGGTGGTCGTCGGCGATCAGAATTTTCATGGCATACCCCAGTGTCCCAACGGCAATGTGCATTGGATTCTTCTGCGACTGCGAAGATAACGGCGATTGTCCCGTCCCACAAGGCCGCTGCGCCCTACCAACGGCATAGACCCCAAGCGGTATGGCGGCCCGTTCGGCGCGTTGAAAAAATGAACGCCTACTCGAACCACCGGGGACATGGGCATGTGCGATCGCTGCAGGCGCCGGTGCACGGCATGCTTCGCAATGCACGCTTGAGAAGCGGGCATCCCTCATGGCCCGCCTGCTCGACTGCTTCTCGCCCTTCATTGCCTTCGGTCTCGGCCTGGATGCATCGATTGCCGCCGGCCGCCCCACCCTCCCCCATGACGACGCCCAGCGCGAGGCCTTGCGGCTGCTCGACATTGCGCGCGCCGACGCCCGTGACGCAGGCGCCAGCGCCACGCAGATCGAATCGGCCGCCTTCGCCATGGTCGCGTGGCTCGACGAGATCCTGGGGCGCCACCCCGATGCGGTGGACGGCGCCGCGCCGCTGCAGGTGCAGCTGTTCAACTCCAACAACGCACACAGCGAGTTCTTCCACCACCTCTCGGCCCTCGGCGCGCACGATCACGAAGTGCGCGAGGTCTACTGGCACGCGCTGGCGCACGGCTTCAAGGGCCAGTACTACTTCGAGTCGGGCGACGAAGGCGAGCTGGGCAAGCTGAAGGACCTGCACGGCCGGCAGCTGCAGCCGCGCCTGCCTGAACTCGAGGGCCTCGCGCAGGAGCGCGTCACGCCGCAGCCGCATGACCCGCGCGGCCTGGCCACCCTGCGCCGACGTCGGCGCGACCGCACCCTGCGGCGCACCGCCGCCACGCTTGCGGTGTTGCTGCCCTCGCTCGTCCTGCTGTGGCTCTGGCAGGCCGGCCCGCCGGCGGCCGACACCGCGCTCACGCAGCGCATCGACCAGCAGCTCGCCAGCTACGCCTGCGCCGACCTCGAGGCGTCGATCGATGCCGACGGCCGTCCGCGCGTGACCGGTTTTGTCTCGCAGCGCGACGACCTGCTGAAAGTGGCGGACGACGTGGCGGCCATTCCCGGCGTGCGCGCGCCCCACTTCAACATCGGGCTGCGCGTGTGGCCGCACTGCGAGGTGTTCGCCATCCTCAAGCCCTCGCAGGCCCGCAACCGCGAGAAGAAACACGGGCTGAGCGTGACCGCCCCCTCGGCCGACAGCGACGGCCGGTTGCGCGAGGGCGATGCGGTGCGCGTGCAGGTGGTGGCGCCGCACCACGAGAGCTACATCTGGGTCGACTACTTCACCGCCGACGGCTCCGTGATGCACCTGAACACCGGGCCGGCCCCGACGCGGTTGCGCGCGGGCGAGTCGCTGGAGCTGGGGCGCGACATTCCGTCGAGCTGGCTCGTGAGTCCGCCGTTCGGCAACGTGATGATCACTGTGCTGTCGGCGCCGATGCCGTTCAGCGAGACCTCCAACCGCCCGCCGTACGAGATGGCCTCGGCCTACCTGCTGCGCCTGCGCGAGGCGCTGGCGGCCAGCAAGAACAGCGAGCGACTGATCGCCGATCTCATCTCGCTGGAAACCGTGGCGCGCTGAACGTGGTCAGCGCGCACAGACGCTGAAGTTACTTGGCCGCGTCCACGCGGATCTGCCGCGCGCCGAAGGTCACGTGGAGCACCTGCGCCTGGCCCGGCGTGACCGCGCGCACCTCGCGCCAGCGCGCGCGGTCGAGGTCGCGAAACGCGGCCATCACGCCGATCGCCTTGGCATCGGCCGGCAGGGTGAGGTCGAGCTTTTTGCTCTCGCCGGGGCGCAGCAGCATTTCTTCGCGCTGCACCAGTTCGGCGCCAAGCGTGGCCTGGTCTTTCTCGAACAGCGAGAAGAAGTCGGCGCCTTCGAAGGGCCCCGGCGTCTTGAGCGCGTAGACGCGCACCGTGAGCGGCGAAGCACGGCCGCGCGCGTCGGGGTTGGCATCGGCCGCGGCCGTGAGCGTGATCGACACCGGCGTGACCACCGGTTTGCTCGCGCAGCCTGTCAGCCAAAGACCCGCTGCAGCAAGGCCAAGGGCTGCGATTCGGCGCCGCGATGCAGCAGCAAGAAGGCCCTCATAGGACGAATGGTGTGTACCCAACGTGCGCATGCTATTCCCTTCGTTGCATTGACCGGTCCTGACGCATCTTTGATTATCACCAGCGAACTCGAACAGGCAACATGCTGACTCCACAACTCGTCGACGCACTGCTCACGCCCATCGGCGAGGCCTCGCCTTGCGGGGACGACCTGGAGTACGACGCGGACTTCATGGCCCTCACCGCTGCGGCGCAGGGCAAGGCCGAACAGCAGTTCGGCGACACCGTGATCCCCGCTGTCGAACCCGACTGGCGCGACGTGGCCGAACGTGCCGACGCGCAGCTGCGCCGCAGCAAGGACGTGCGCGCCGCCGTGCTGCTGTTGCGCGGCGCCACGCGCCTGCAAGGCACCGTCGGCTTCGCCACCGGCCTGCAATTGCTCACCTCGCTGCTCGACACCTTCTGGGACGGCATACATCCAAAGCTGGATGCGGACGACGACAACGACCCCACCATGCGCCTGAACGCGCTCGCGCCGCTCGGCGACGACAGCATGGTGCCGCGCGACCTGTACGACGCCGTGGTGGGCAACGCGCCCGGCGTGGGCCCGATCCGCGTGCGCGACATTGCCATTGCACACGGCGTGCTCAATGCCGTCGGCGGCGACGCCTCCTATTCGCCCGCGCAGGTGCATGGCGGGCTCGAGGCCCTGCACGCGGCGAACCCCGAGCAACTGCAGGCCGCCATCGGTCTTCCCGCGCTGCTCGACCGCCTGCAGAAGCTGCTGGGTGAGCGCACCGGCCGCACCGATGCGGTAGACCTCGGCACGCTGCGCACCGTGTCGCGCACGGTCGCCAAGGCCTGCACCGCGGCAGCCGGCGCACCGGAAGCATCGACCGATGAAGGCGCAACCGCAGACGGCGAAGCACCGTCCGGCAACGCGGCCCGCCCAGCCGCGGCACGCGGCGAGATCCAGAACCGCCAGGACGCGGTGCAGATGCTCGACCGCGTCATCCGCTACCTCGAACAGGCCGAGCCCGGCAACCCCGCGCCGCTCCTGATCGAACGCGCCAAGAAGCTCATCGGCGTGAGCTTCCTCGACATCATGGCCAACCTCGCGCCCGGCGCGATGGACACCATCGAGACCGTGACGGGCAAACGCCAGTCCGAATGACCGACCCCGTTTCCACCCGTTCCCCTTCATTCCCGCAAGGAGCATCGCCATGGCCAAGAGCAGTCAGAAATTCATCGCACGCAACCGCGCGCCCCGGGTCCAGATCGAATACGACGTCGAGCTGTACGGCGCGGAGAAAAAGGTCCAGCTGCCCTTCGTGATGGGCGTGCTGGCCGACCTGTCGGGCAAGCCCGCCGACCCGCTCGCGCCTGTGGTCGATCGCAAGTTCCTGGAGTTCGACGTCGACAACTTCGACGCCCGCATGAAGGCCATGAAGCCGCGCGCCGCCTTCGCCGTGGAGAACTCGCTCACCGGCGAGGGCGACCTCAAGGTCGAGCTCACCTTCGACAGCATGGACGATTTTTCGCCCGCCGCCGTGGCCCGCAAGGTGGGCGCGCTCAACAAGCTGCTCGAAGCGCGCACGCAGCTGTCGAACCTCGTGACCTACATGGACGGCAAGGGCGGCGCCGAAGACCTGCTGGCCAAGGTGCTCGAAGACCCGGCCCTGCTGCAGACGCTGGCCGCCAGCAAGAAGCCCGAAGACGGCGAAGCCGCCGCCTGAGCCCGTTCAGATTCCCTGACAGACACACACCGGTACACGAGGAGAAACCATCATGGCCGACGCACTCGAGCAGAGCGCACTCAAAGACGTTGCGTATGCGGGAAGCGACTTTTCGTCGCTGCTGCAAAAAGAATTCAAACCGCGCAGCGACGAAGCCAAGAGCGCCGTCGAAGCCGCCGTGCTCACGCTGGCGCAGCAGGCGCTGAGCAACAGCACCGTCATCGGCAAGGACGTGACCAAGTCGATCCAGGCCATGATCGCCGCGATCGACGCCAAGCTCACCGACCAGGTGAACAAGATCATCCACCACCCCGACTACCAGAAGCTCGAGAGTGCGTGGCGCGGCCTGCACTACATGGTGAACAACACCGAGACCGACGAGAACCTGAAGATCCGGGTGATGGACATCTCGAAGGTCGAGCTGGCCAAGAACCTCAAGAAGTTCAAGGGCGCGGCCTGGGACCAGAGCCCGATGTTCAAGAAAATCTACGAGGAAGAGTACGGCCAGTTCGGCGGCGAGCCATTCGGCGCGCTGGTGGGCGACTACCACTTCGACCAGAGCCCGCCCGACGTCGAGATGCTCGGCGAGATGGCCAAGATCGCCGCCTCGGCGCACGCGCCCTTCATCACCGGCGCCAGCCCCAACCTCATGCAGATGGAGTCGTGGCAGGAGCTGGCCAACCCGCGCGACCTGACCAAGATTTTCTCCACGCCCGAGTACGCCGGCTGGCGCTCGCTGCGCGAGTCGGACGACTCCAAGTACCTGGGCATGTGCATGCCGCGCTTTTTGGCGCGCACGCCCTACGGCGCCAACACCAACCCGGTGGAAGAGTTCGACTTCGAGGAAGACACCGCCGGCGCCGACCACAGCAAGTACGCCTGGGCCAACGCCGCCTATGCGATGGCGACCAACATCAACCGCTCGTACAAGCTGTACGGCTGGGGTTCGCGCATCCGCGGCATCGAGTCGGGCGGCGCGGTCGAAAACCTGCCGCTGCACACCTTCCCCAGCGACGACGGCGGCGTGGACCAGAAGTGCCCCACCGAAATCGCCATCAGCGACCGGCGCGAGGCCGAGCTGTCGAAAGCCGGCCTGCTGTCGATGATCCACCGCAAGAACTCCGACTTCGCCGCCTTCATCGGTGCCCAGTCGCTGAACAAGCCGGCCGAGTACGACGACCCCGACGCCACGGCCAACGCCAACCTGGCGGCGCGCCTGCCGTACCTGTTTGCCTGCAACCGCTTTGCGCACTACCTGAAGTGCATCGTGCGCGACAAGGTCGGCAGCTTCAAGGAGCGCGAGGACATGCAGCGCTGGCTCAACAAGTGGATCATGAATTACGTGGACGGCGACCCCGCCAACTCGTCGGAAACCACCAAGGCCCAGAAGCCGCTGGCCGCCGCCGAGGTGATCGTGGAAGAAGTGGAAGGCAACCCGGGCTACTACACGTCCAAGTTCTTCCTGCGCCCGCACTACCAGCTCGAAGGCCTCACGGTCTCGCTGCGGCTGGTGTCCAAGCTGCCGACGGCCAAGGGGGCCGGTTGAAAAAAATCTGCGGATTCTTCTTGAATTCCGGGTTCCGTTTCGTTCTATGAGTAGCTGCCGGGCATCGGAACTTTTCTCTCCCCGCCGGCAGCCATTTTTTTCGTTTCGATCATCAACCGCCCGAGTGCAATCGGGTTCCAAGGAGTAGGAACATGTCATCTGACTTTCACATCAAGCTCGACGGCGTCAAGGGCGAGTCCTCGCACAAGGACCACAAGGACGAGATCGAGATTTCGTCGTGGTCCTGGAACGTGAGCAATGCATCGGGCGCGGGCTCTGGCGGCGGTTCGGGCAAGGGCAAGGCCACGCCGGGTGAATTCAATTTCACGCACACCTACGACAAGGCCTCCCCCGTGCTCGCCAAGAACTGCGTGAGCGGCAAGCACTTCAAGGACATGGTCATGACCTGCCGCAAGTCGGGCGAAGGCCAGCAGGAGTACCTGAAGGTCACGCTCAAGGAAGTCTTCATCTCCGCCGTGGGCCCCGGCGGCGCGCAGGGCGGCGACGTGCACGAGCAGGTGGCCTGCAGCTTCAAGGACATCGAGTTCGCCTACAAGGGCCAGGACGACAAGGGCGCCGGCGGCGGCGAAGTGAAGTTCGGCTGGAACGTGGCCACCACCGAAACCCGCTGACGGGCGACGGACTCGCCAGCCCAGTCCGCCCTTGGCACCCCACGGTGCCGGGGCCGGTCCCTGCACGTCCTCACCGGAGCAATGCCATGGCATTCAGCACCACACTCGTCGGCAGCAGCGGCAAGCTGCACACCACCTACAACTCCGATTGGTCGGTCGGACGGATCGGCTCCAACACGCGTGAAGACGTGATGCTGGTGCAGGCCCTGTTCAAGATCTTCTACTACGAGCTGCTCGGCTTCAACCACGACTTCGACCCGCCCCCCAACTGGAACGAAGTGATCGTCGTGGACGGCTACTACGGGCCGGTCACGCAGAAGCACATCACGCACTTCCAGGAACAGGCGATCGCGCGCGGCCGCAAGGTCCTGCCGGACGGCATCTTCGATCCGTTCCGCGAGCCCGGTGCGTCCAGCACGATCAGCAAGACGCGCTATGCGCTCGACCTGCTGAACAACGGCTGTGCCAACAGCTGCGAAGAGCAGAACATCGACAACTACAGCAACCTGCCGAACCGGGAAGACATGCCCGCGTTGCTGCGCAGCGCGCTGAAGAAAGTCAAGAAGAAGGCCAGCAAGTACAGCTGAACAGCCTCAGCGCCCCAGGCAAAACGCCCATCCATCGGATGGGCGTTTTGCTTGAAGGATTGGATGACACCGCCTCGTCGCGAGGCAGGCCGTGCTCAGGGGTCCGTCGACGCAACGCTTTCGGGCAGCAGCCGCGTCATGTCGTCATCCTGGTCCTCGATCACCCACAGCGTGAGCGCCGTGTAGTTATCGTGGCCCGGCTTGGCGTTCGCCTTGATCTGCGCGTCGAGCAGCTCGGTCCACTGGCTGGGCGTGCGCGAGGCATGCAGCGTGTCGACCAGGCACTCGTCGCCCAGCGGCTCCCACACGCCGTCGCTGCACAGCAGCAGCACGTCGCCGGGCAGCAGGCGCATGCGGTCGGACACTGCGATGTCGGGCGCCTCCTCGATCGAGCCCAGTGCCGACAGCAGCATGTTGCGCTGCGGATGCAGGCGCGCGCCCTCTTCGTCGAGCATGCCGCCCGCGACCATCTGCTGCACCAGGCTGTGGTCGGTGGTGCGCGCCACGATGGCGCCGCCGCGGAACAGGTAGGCGCGGCTGTCGCCGCTGTGGACCCAGGCCAGCGCTTCGCGCTCCAGGTCGATCACCGCGAACACCACCGTGGAGCGCATGCCGGCGAGCTTGCCGCCTTCGGCCTGGCGCGCCACCACATCGAGGTTGGCGCGTTCGACCAGCGAGCGCAGCGCCGCCTCGTCCAGCGAGGGCAAGGCCGAGAAACCGCCGAGCATGCTGGCACGCACCGTGGCCGCCGCCACGTCGCCGCCGCCGTGGCCGCCCGCGCCGTCGGCCACCAGGCAGGCGACGTAGCGCTCGTCGTGCCAGTGGCCGTGCACGTCCTCGTTGTAGGTGCGGCCGCCCTGCCGGGAGAGCGTGACGATTTCGATTTCCAAGCGGGGTGCCTCGCGTGTGCTGGGGGTTGTTCTGGTTTTCTTCAGGTGTCGGACTTGAGGCGCGCCATCTGCTCTTCGTAGGCCGCGAGGAAGGCCTTGCCGAAGAGGCTGTGGAAGTCGTCCTCGGCCTCGCTCGCGATGCCGCCGTACAGCGCCACGAACTGGTCCCAGAGCTTGGCCTTGCGGTTGGCGGCAAAGAGCGCGTCGAGCGCGGTCTTCGCGCTGATCTTCTTCTCGAGCTCGGCCGGCTCGAAGCGCCCGATGACATGGGCCAGCGCCGCGCGCATGCCCACCATCACGCCGAACTGGTGCGCACGCAGGTCGTCGAAGGCGTCGCGCATCGCGGCCTCGGGCGGCATGAAGCCGCGCACGCCGGGGCCCAGCAGGTGCGCCAGCGCGACCTCGACCGTGGGCGAGAACTTGAGCGGGTTGTTGGCCTGCGACGCGATCATCGTGACCTCGGCGCGCACCTCGCGCTTGAACTCCTGGCGCGTGAGCAGCAGCTGCAGCGTGCCTTCGGTGGACGTACGCAACATCGCGCCGATCCGCTCCATGAGCCCGGGTGTGAGCATCTCGGGCGGCTGGTGCGTGCTGGCCAGGCCGCGCAGGAAGGCAGCGAGCAGTTCGTCGTCGGAGGCGGTGCGCGGGGACGAGGCGGCTGCCGGCGTTGCGGGCGGCGCGACGTACACGGGAGGCGGTGGTGGCGGGGGCGGTGGCGGCTCCGCCACGCGGCCGGCGTTCTCGGGCCCGCTGATGCGGATCGGTTGGCCGGTCACGTCGTCGAACTTCGCGAGCGAGGCCACGGGTGCTGGCGCGGGCGCAGGGGGCGGCGGCGGTGGCGGTGGTGGCGGCGTGATGGCCTTCGGCGGCTCGAAGCCGAACTGGTCGATCGGCAAATGATCGGAACGCGGCACCGGCGTGGCGGGCGCGGGGCGTTGGAACGCGGCCATCGGGTCGGCGTCCGACGCGGTGTTGGGCTGCAGCAGCGGATCGGCCAGCGGCGACAGCGCGAGCGGATCGCCGCCGATCCCGCCGGCGCCCGGCGAGCCGCCGAAGAGGTCGTCGATGCTCGCCGCCTTGCCGTGTGCGGGCGGCGCGCCAAGGTCGGAGAAATCGTCGAGCGCGCCGAGCCCCGCAGAAGGTGCGGCCGACGGCGTGGGGCCGAGCAGGTTCGCGAACGGGTCGACCTGGTCGGCCTGCGCATTGCGCGAGCCGCCGGCCATCGGGTCGGGGAAGAGCAGCGACTCGGCGGGCGCGGCGGCACGGGCCGCAGCAGGCGCCGGGGCGGGCGCCGCCGGTGACCCCAGCCCCGCAAGCAGGTCAGCGAACGGATCGTCGCTGTTGCTGGCAGGCGCAGCGGCCGGTGCCGACATCACGGTGTTGGGAATGACCGGCGCGGGCGATGGCGCCGCAGCCGCCATCACGCGCACCGAGAGTTCGAAGCTGCCGATGACGAGGCGTGCGCCGTCCGTCAGCGCCGCTTCCTTGCCCGCGCCCAGCGACACGCCGTTGCATTGCATCGCGTTGCTGCCGCGGTCGATGACGAAGTACTGGCCCTCGCGGCACAGCACCTGCGCGTGCACGCGGGAGACGGTGCGATCGGGATCGTCGAGCACCAGCGTGTTGGTGTCGGCACGCCCGATCGTGCCCCCGCTGGGACCGAAATCGGCGGCAATGGCCGGCCCTGCCGGGGCGCCTTGCCGTGTGATGACAGCGATATGAATCATGAGTAGGCCCCCGGGGCTGCTACGCCCGAACACGGCCCGCGCGTGCGCGGGCGAAGTCCAAAGGAGTATTCATTCCGGGGGGCGGGTTGGCAATCTCGCCGGAAGAGGTATGCCATTGCGGCGCGGTGGTGGCAAAGCGCGCACTGCATGCACCTCATGGCGCCAGCAGGAGCACCAGCGTCTGGCTCGGCACCGTGCGCACGCCGGGGCAGTTGGTGCTGTTCTGCAGCGAGGTGCTGGTCAGGCGCGTGGCGGGCATGCTGTTCAGCAGCACCGTGAAGGCGCCCGTCAGATGGCGGCTGGGTCCCATGACCGTGCCGGACGCCACGCCCAGCAGCACGCCCGGGTTGTCGCCATTGGTCATGGGAATGACCGTGCCGAGGTTGTGGGCCGGCGTGCACATGAACAGGATCGTCGGGCAGTTCGGAATGGCCATCGGCCCCATCGCGATGTTCGGATAAGGCACCGGGATCGGCGAGGGCGCGGCGGGCGTGATGCAGACATCGGGAAACCCCATGTCCGTTCCCATCATCTGGCAGTTGGCGAACATGGTGCTGCCTCAGCCGAAGTGGATTTGCGCGCCGCGCGTCTTCACCAGCTTGGCGCCGTTGATCAGCGCATGCTCGCCGCGCAGGTGCAGCAGCTCGGTTGCATCGCATTCGATGTGGGCCGCATTCACGCGGTCCAGCCCCTTGGTCGTGCGCAGGTAGTGCTGGCTGAAGTGGTTGACGCGGTCCACCACTGTGCTCAGCAGGCTGCCCACGAGCTTGACCGTGCCGGCGATCATGCGCACCCGTTCGCCGATGAACTCGGTCGAATCGAGCGACACGGTGGCGGTGGCGGCGCGCACGCCCAGGCGGTGCGACGCCAGGTGCAGTTGATCGGCCTCGAGCGCGAGCTGTCCGCCCTCCACCACGAGCCGCGTGTCGCCGCTGCACCGGAGCACGCGCTCCTGCGTGCCGGCGCAGCGCTCCAGCACCGAGAGCACCCAGATGTCGCCGGGTGCCGTGCCGAAGCACAGCACGGTGTCGCCGGCCGCCGGCACCAGCAGGCAGCCCGCGGCCGTTCGCACGGCCGCGACCTGCGCGCCCTGCCGGACGCACAGCGTGCCGTTGCGTCCCGCCTCCAGCAGCGCGGTCCAGCAACGCTCGGGGGGGCCCGCGGGCGGCGCCGGGTCGGCGTCGATCGGCCTGGCGCTGCGCGGCGCGGCGGTGGCGCGGCGGACGGGGTGGTGGGCGGTGGTTTTCATGGCAGGGCTTCCAATGGAAAGAAGGGGCATCGGCCGGTGGCGCCTCAGGCCGGCAGGGGGCGCCAATCTTCGGCCTGGGCCAACTCGGGATCGGTTTCGATCGCGCGGGAGCGGTCCTCGATCTGCGCCTCGTCGGTCAGGGCCCGGTGCAGGCAGGTGCGCGCGAGGGTCGCACCGCGCAGGTCGGCCTGGTGCAGGTGCGCGTGGCGCAGGTCGGCGTACGTGAGGTCCGCCCCGTTGAAGCGCGCCCGGTCCAGCACGGCGCCGGCGAAATGCGCCTGGTGCAGGCGCGCGCCGCTGAAGTTCGCCTGCGGCAGCTTGGCACCGGTGAACAGTGCCTGCGTCAGCACGGCACTGGAGAAATCGACGCCGGCTCCCTGGGCCTCGCAGAACAGGGCCAGGGGCGCGTCGATGCGGTCGAAGCGCGCCTCGTCGAGCGTGGCGCCCTGGAAGTTGCACTGGCGCAGCGGCGCTCCGCTGAACTGGGCACCGCGCAGGTCGGCGCCCGCGAACTGGCAGCTCTCGAGCGCGACGCCGTCGAACGACACGCCGGCCAGCTGCGTGGTGGAGAACGCCACGCGCAGCAGGTGGGCACCGCGCCACGCCACATGGCGCAGATCGCAGCCGACCACGGTCACGTGCGTCCAGCGCGTCGATTCGGCCCCCAGGTCGACCAGGCTGCTCTCGGTGAGCACGCTGGCATCCAGCAGCGCACCGCGCAACATCGCGTGATCGAGGCGGGTCTTGGTGCAGGCGAGCATGCTCAGGTCGGCATCCGACAGGTTTGCATGAGGCGCCTGGCACTCGCTCAACACGGCCGCGTGCAGGCCAGCCCCGTGCAGGTCGATGTGGTCCATCAGGCACTGGTTGAACACGGCGCGCTGCAGCCGCGCCCCGCCCAGCAGCGCGCCGCGCAGGTCGCATTGGTTGAACACGACCTCGCGCAGGTCGGCCCCGCGCAGATCGGCTTTCGCGAAGTTCACCCGGTCGAACAGCCCGCCGGCCAGCTGTGCATTCGAAAAATGACCGCCCGACAGGTCGAGCCCGGCAATCGACTCGCCGAGCAGCACGGCCAGGGTCAGCGTGGTGGTGTTCATCATGGCGGCGGCGTCCTCATGCGCCCGCGGCCTGCTGCTCGGGCGTGAGCCGCGGCCATGTGCGCGCGCGCTGCAGCAGGGCCCCGTCGAAGCGCACGTCGCCGTCGAGCCGTGCGCGCGACAGGTCGGCCGCGAACAGGTTGCTGTTGCGCAAGTCGCAGCCACGCAGGTCCGCGTGCTGCAGGATCGCCTCGCTGAAGTTCACGCCCGCCAGCCTGGCGCCCCGCAGCACGGTCCGGCGCAGCAACGCGCCCTTGGCCGAGGCCAGCCGCCAATCGCTGTCGGGCAGCCGGGCCTCGCACAGGTTGGCGCCGTCGAGCACGCTGCCGAGCATCCGCGCGCGCGACATGTCCGCGGCGCCGAAGTTGGCGCCCTGCATCCGGGCTCCGGAAAAATCCGCGTCGGCCAGGTCGCAGTGCTGGGCGAACACCATGCCCGTGCCGCGTGCACCGCCAAAGCGGGCGCCGGTCAGCTTGCAGGTGATCAGGTTGGCCTGGGCCAGGTGGGCCTCGCGGAAGTCGGCCCCCGTGAGGTCGCACTCGACGAACTGGCAGCCCGCGAGATCGGCCTCGGCGATCGAGAGGCCCGGCAGCGACAGCCGGTAGAACAGCTGCTCGGGCGCCTGCAGCCCGTGCGCATCGGTGCCGTCCCAGCGCGTGCCGATCAGCATGGCGCCCTTCATCCTGGCGCGTCGCAGCGAGAGGCCACCCAGGTTGGCGTGCGACAGCTGCGTCGCGCTGAAATCGGCCTCGTCGAACACCGCGCCCTGCCAGCGCGTGCAACCCAGGTTGGCGCCCTGGAGGATGGCCCGGATGCCGATCGCGCCGTCGAGGTTCGCATGCGCCAGCACCGCCGCCGTGAAGTTCGCGCCCGACACGTTGGCTTTTCCGAAGTCCACGCTCTCGAGCCACGCGCCGGCGAAATTGACATCGCGCAGGTCCAGCCCCGAGAAGTCGGCGCCGGTGAAGTCCATGCCGCCGAAGAACCGCAGCCCGCCGGCCAGCGCCTGCTTCATGCCGTCCTTCAGCGTCTGGGCCTGCGCCGCCTGCATCGCGGGTGCGGGCTGCTGCGCGTGCGCGCCCTGCAGATAGCCCAGCCGCTCCATCGCTTCCTGCTGCAGCAACTGGCCATGCACGGCCGCGAGGTCGAACGTGCCGGTCGCGCCGGCGTTCGCACCCTGGAGCTGTGCCAGCGCCACATCGGCATTGAAGAGCGGCGGCCCCCGATGCTCGATGGGCTTCATGGCCGGGTTCGCCTTGCGCGCCGCCACCGCCTGCTCGAGGGCGTCGAGCGCATCGTCGACGGCCGCCAGCTTCTGCGCTTCGGCCTCCTGCAGCTTCTGCTTCAGATAGGCCACGCGCTGCGCCGGCGCTGGGGGCTCTTCACGCGGCGGCATGACGATGCCCATCGCATCCGGGTCGCGGCCGCTGGCGCGCACCTCTTCCCGTGCGAGGGCCACATCGATCTCGGCGCGGCGGTATTGCGCCTGCGCCTGCAGGCCCTGGCTCGCGAAGGCCTCGGCGGCCCGCTCGGCCTCGGGGTCCACCGCGTCCAGGCCCTCGGGCAGCAGGTCGCTGTCGTCCAGGCATTCGACCCCGCCCCATCGCGGATCGGCGCGTCGCGCCAGCGCATCGAGGTAGTGGGCGTCGGGCCGCGACGCATCGACACGTTCGACGGCGCCGAGCAGTCCGTGCACGTCGGAGCCGTCGTCGGTGGCCACCTCGGCCAGCCCCTGGAACAGCAGCAGCGCCCGTTCGGCATG
The DNA here is from genome assembly GCF_943372545.1 of Variovorax sp. YR752. Lineage (NCBI taxonomy): Bacteria > Pseudomonadati > Pseudomonadota > Betaproteobacteria > Burkholderiales > Comamonadaceae > Variovorax > Variovorax sp. YR752. The sequence goes on from NZ_CALRZC010000048.1 coordinate 23,885, forward strand.
CGGAAAGAACCAGACCGTCGTCAGGCGCAGCGGCACTTCGCGCAGGCGCGGCTCGGCGGCGCCGACGGCGCGGTAGTCGGCGAACACGCGCGCGCGCAGGCCGGGCAGCCGGCCTTCGAGCCGCGGCTTCTGCGGATGCATGTGATCGAACTGGAAAGGCTCGTCGCCGCGCAGCGGGGCGTCGAACCATTGGTCCTCGGGAGCGAGATTGAAGTAGCGCCAGTCCAGGTCGGGCGCGAAGCCCGGCGCGTGCGCCTTGAGGTAGTCCGCGTCGTAGGTGCCGCGAAAACGCGCGCGCTCCGGATGCATCGGCCCCCGCAGGCCGAAGCCGGCGGGCGCCACAGGCTGTGCCGGATCGCGCAAGGGCTGGTCGGGCCGCTCGATGTGGGGCAACCGGTGGCGCCCGCCCTCGGGCGCTGCGCCGATGCCCTCGGGGTTGGCCGGCACCGCGGGGCCCCCATAGGCATGCGCGGCGTCGATGGGCATGGCGTCGAACGGCAGCGGCGCGCTGGCCTTCGTGCCCTCCCAGTGGCGATCGCCGAAGACGAGCAGGGTCTTGCTGCGGCTGCCCAGCCGCGCGCGCACCGCGCAGGCGCTCGGGCTTTCAGCGGGAGGAAAGGCCTGGCCGTGCACGAGGAACTCGGGCGTGAGCTTGGCCACGCCTTCGTCGACCAGCGGCACCGCCATCTCGCGTCCGATGAAGTTCCAGGCCGACTGCTCGCCCCACAGCGTGCCGCCCTCGGCTTGCTCGAACGGCACGTGCAGCATGGCCGTCACGCACAGGCCGAAGCGCTTGCGGTACTCGATCGGCCGGGTGCTCAGGCAGACAGCCTGGGGTTTGACGACTTGCATGGTGGTTTGCGCGCTGGCCTTCTTCCCGATCAGCCGTTGGGATGGGTGGGGTTGCCGGCGTCATCGCGGCCGAGCAGCTCGCCGGCGCCGCGTTCGCTGCCCACGGCGTCGACGCCGGGGATCATGCCCAGCAGTGCCAGCACCGCGCCGCCGGTGCCCACCGTCGCGACCGTGAGGGCGCCGTCGTTGAGATTGGTGCTCACCAGATTGCGCATGCGCTCCAGCCGTCCGCGCATGCCGGGGATGCGGTCGATGTCGCTGCTCGAGAGAATTTCGTTCATCAACTTCCTCGCGTCGGCGTACTGGGAACCCAGGGACGCCGCGCCGCTGATCATGGAAACGGCACCGTACGCAAGGCTCGCGACTGCCCCCACCGTCCCGGCGGTGGCCATGGCACCCGTCGCGGCGGTGCCCGCCCCGGCCCCGGCGCCCGGCATGATCGAATGCAGCGGGGCCTGCCGCACCGAGGTGCCGTCCCGCTCGATCTTGAGGCCGGCCACCGATTCCATGCTGATGGCCAAGGTGTTGTCGACCTTCAACCCGAGGAAGTTCGACATCGCGATGCCCAGCGCGTTGTCCATGCTCAGCCCCATGAAGGTCGAGCGGGCGACGCCGAGATTGAAGTCGGTGTTGTTGCCGATGTAGCCGCTGGTGTTGGGGCCGAGCACCGTGGTGTTCGAGCCCACCGACACGGTGTTGATGTTGCCGATGGCCACCATGTTGAGCTCGGTGTTGCTCACCAGCGTGTACTTCTGGAACGCCGCGGCATACGGTGCGGCATTGGCATCGATCTTCATCGAGTTGCCGCCGGTCACCTTGAACTCCATGTGCCCCGCTTCGAAGACCATGGTCGGGGCCTTGTACTTCACTCCGCCCTGCACCGTGACGGTCTGCGTGCCCGTGACCGTGCGCGTCTCGTTGCCGCCCGTGATGTCGGTGCGGTTGCCGTCGGACTGGATCTTGTGATGGCCCTTCACCAGCAACGCATGGTCGATGTCGACATTCGTGGTCTGGTAGCCCACCACATGGTTGTCCTGGTTCTTGCCGACCGTGAGCTTCTGGAACTTCTGGATGATCGTGGTGTCGTTGTTCTCCACCGTCGTCTTGCGGTCCCGCACGACCGTGGAGGTCTGGTCGCGCTTCACGGTCACGGTCTGGTCGCGGTCCACCGTAGTGGAGTCGTCCAGCTCCACGCTGCGGCTCATGTTCTTCTCGGCGTGGATGTTGATGTTCTCCTCGCCCTTCTTGTCCTCGAACATGATCTCGTTGTAGTTGTTCACGCCGCCGCCCGGCGTGGACCGGGTCCGGAAGCCGCTCTGCGTGGGCGACTTGTACGGAATGGGCTGGTCGTCGTTGTAGACGCGGCCCACGATCACCGGGCGGTCGGGGTCGCCGTTGAGAAAGTCGACGATCACCTCCTGGCCGATGCGCGGCGCGAAGTAGCCGCCCCAGCCCTTGCCGCCCCAGGGTTGCGACACGCGCACCCAGCAGGTCGACTTCTCGTTGCTCTCGTCGTAGCGGTCCCAGTGAAAGTGCACCTTCACGCGGCCGTGGTCGTCCACGTGCAGCTCGTCGCCCTTGGGACCGACCACGATCGCCGTCTGCGGGCCGGGCATGGTCACGCGCGGCGTGAGGCGCGGCGCACGGAACGGGCGGTCGACCGGCATCACGGTGAGCAGGAAGATGCTGCTGCCGGTCTGCGCGGCGGCCAGCGCGGGCGTGGCGGCGATCAACTCTTCCAGCACCGGCAGGGTGTCGGCGTTCACGGCGTCGTCCCGCAGCACGTCGGCCAGCGCGCGCTGCACGGGCTGCGCCGCCGCGCTGGCGCTCACGCCTTCGTAGCCGCGGTGGCTGGCGATGAAGGTGCAGGCGGCGATCACGTACTCGCCGTTGCGCGTGCCGTCGGGGTCGTCCTCGTACTTGAAGCTGCGTCCGGCCGCGACGTCGGGCCACGGTGTGAGCGCCCAGTGGCGGTCGCGGCGCGCGTTGAGTTCGTCGCCGCGCAGCTTGGCGCGCGTCTCGGCGTCGCCGCCGGTGAAGTAGCCGCCGGGAAACTCGAACATCTCGAACTCCGCGAGTTCGTGCTCGTCGGAACTGTCGATGTCGGCGCCCAGCTTCTTCTTGATGGCCTTGAAGTCGCTGTCGCGCGACGCATGCTTGCCGGTGTCGAACTGCCGCGCGCTGACCCAGCGCGAGATCTCGTTGAAGCGCGGCTCGGCCGCGTTGACCGCCATGTGGCGCAGCGTATCGGTCGCGGGCAGTTTGTCGTGCGCCATGTCGCTGGCGTCCGACAGGTGCATGGTGCCGGGCGCGTCGTGCGCGTCGAACCAGTAGTAGATGCCCTCGTCTTCCAGCAGGCGCGACAGGAACTGGTAGTCGCTCTCCTGGTGCTGCACGCAGTAGCGGCGCGGGTTGTGCGTGCCGATGACGTTGGTGGCCTTGGTCTTCTTGAAGCGCTTGATCGGGCTGTCCTCGAACACCGCGTCGAGCACTTCGAGCACCTTCTTTTCCTGGTGGATGCGCGAGTTGGCGCGCTTGGTGAGCAGCCAGAACCACGAGCGCAGCGTGATGCGGTACTCGTAGTGCCGCCCCATGTGGCCCGCGCGCACGAAGCGCACGGCATGGCCCTGGCAATGCCGCTCGTGCGCGCCGCCGTCGGCGTCCTGGAACGCGATGACGACGTCGAAGGCGTGGCCCAGGATGTCCTTGGCGGCGAGGTCCTTGTTCTTCGACAGCACGGTGAGCTCGTAGGCCGCGGGGCGCGCCAGCGCCTCGTGCCCGACGATGCGCCAGAACATCAGGTCGTCCTTGGCGGGCGAATCGCTCTCGATGCGGAACTCGTGGTCGGCCATCTTGGGTCTCTCGGAAGTGGAGCGTCTCGCTGCGGGGTGCTCAGTCGAACGCGTAGGTGAAGTCGGCGTCCTTCACGTCGAGCGCGACACGGCGGATCTCGCCGCCGGAGGCCAGGCGTTGCAGGTACTCGACCGAAATGGTGGGCAGCACGGTGTTGGTCAGGATCGCGTCGATCACGCGCCCGCCCGACTCCGGGTCCTGGCAGCGCGCCACCACCTGCTCGATCACCGCCTCGGTGTATTCGAAGGGCACGCCGTGGTTGGTCTCCACGCGCTTCTTGATGCGGCCCAGCTGCAGCCGCACGATCTTCTTCATCATGTCCGGCGACAGCGGGTAATAAGGAATGGTGACGATGCGGCCCAGCAGCGCGGGCGGGAACACCTTCATGAGCGGCGCCTTGAGCGCATCGGCCAGTGCGTTCGAATCGGGCAGCAGCTCCGGGTCGCGGCACATGCTCATCACGAGCTCGCTGCCGGCGTTGGTGGTGAGCAGGATGATCGTGTTCTTGAAATCGATCATGCGGCCCTCGCCGTCTTCCATCCAGCCCTTGTCGAAGACCTGGAAGAAGATCTCGTGCACGTCGGGGTGGGCCTTTTCCACTTCGTCGAGCAGCACCACGCTGTAGGGACGGCGGCGCACGGCCTCGGTCAGGATGCCGCCCTCGCCATAACCCACGTAGCCCGGCGGCGCGCCCTTGAGCGTGGAGACGGTGTGCGCCTCCTGGAACTCGCTCATGTTGATGGTGATGATGTTCTGCTCGCCACCGTACAGGGCCTCGGCCAGTGCCAGTGCGGTCTCGGTCTTGCCCACGCCCGAGGTGCCGCAGAGCATGAACACGCCGATGGGTTTCTGCGGGTTGTCCAGCCGCGCACGCGAGGTCTGGATGCGGCGCGCGATCATCTCGAGGCCATGCTTCTGGCCGATGACGCGCTGGTTCAGCGTGTCGGCGAGCTTGAGCACCGCTTCGACTTCGTTCTTGACCATGCGGCCGACGGGAATGCCGGTCCAGTCGGCGACGACGGAGGCCACGGCCTGCTCATCGACCGACGGAAGGATCAGCGGGGACTCGCCTTGCACCGCATGGATCTTGGCCTGCAGTTCGTGCAGCTCGGCGAGCAGCGTGGCGCGGTCGGGACCGGCTTCCGCGGGCTCTGCGGCGGCTTCGCCGTTCGCGGGCGCATCGACCGGCTTGTTGCCCGCACGCAGCTTGCTGCGCAGTTCGAGCAGCCGATCGACCAGCCCTTTCTCTTCCTGCCAGCGCGCATTCAGCCCTTCGAGCTGCAGCTTCGATTCGACGAGCAAGGCTTCGACCTGCGCCGAGCGCTTGGTCACGTCGATGCCGATGGTGGCCTCGCGGCCGATGATCTCCTGCTCGACCGTGAGCCCTTCGATGCGGCGCATGCAGTCTTCCACTTCGGGCGGTGTCGCGTGCTGGCTCACGGCCACGCGCGCGCAGGCCGTGTCGAGCAGGCTCACGGCCTTGTCGGGCAACTGGCGCGCGGGAATGTAGCGATGACTCAGCTTCACCGCGGCTTCGATCGCCTCGTCGAGCAGCTGCACGCGGTGGTGCTTCTCGAGCACGCTGGCCACGCCGCGCAGCATCAGGATCGCCTTGACTTCGTCGGGCTCTGGCACCTGCACGACCTGGAAACGCCGGGTGAGCGCCGGGTCTTTCTCGATGTACTTCTTGTACTCGGCCCAGGTGGTGGCGCCGATGGTGCGCAGGTTGCCGCGCGCCAGTGCAGGCTTGAGCAGGTTGGCCGCATCGCCGGTGCCGGCCGCGCCGCCCGCACCGACGAGCGTGTGGATCTCGTCGATGAACAAAATGATCGGCGTCGGCGAACTCTGCACTTCGTCGATCACCTGGCGCAGGCGCTGCTCGAACTCGCCCTTCATGCTCGCGCCCGCTTGCAAGAGGCCGATGTCAAGCGTGAGCAGCTTCACGTCTTTGAGCTGCGGCGGCACGTCGCCGCGTGCCAGGCGCTGCGCGAAGCCTTCCACCACCGCGGTCTTGCCCACACCCGCCTCACCCGTGAGCAGCGGGTTGTTCTGGCGGCGGCGCATGAGGATGTCGACGATCTGGCGGATTTCCTCGTCCCGCCCGGTCACCGGGTCCATCTCTCCCTTCTTGGCTTTCTCCGTGAGGTCGACAGCAAATTTCTTGAGGGCGTCGCCCTTGCCCATGGCGGCCGGCGCCATGGCGCCCGAGTCTTCGCCGGGTGTGCCGCTGCCCATGCCGGTGCCGTCCTGGGCGCGCATCTGCGCTTCGGGCGAGGCGTCGCAAATCTTCGGGAAGTTGTCGGCCAGGTCTTCGACCTTGATCTTCTCGAACTGCTTCGAGAGATTGAACAGCGGGTTGCGCAGGCTCTGCGTCTTCAGCATGGCGACCACGATGTAGCCGGTGCGCACCTGCGCCTCGCCGAACTGCAGCGTGGCGTAGGTCCAGGCGCGCTCGATGGCGTTCTCGATGTGCGGCGAAAAATCGCTGATGGCGGTGGCGCCGCGCGGCAGGCGGTCGAGCGCGGCCGTCATGTCTTTCGCGATCACCGACACGTCGAGCCCGTAGTGCTGGATCACGCGGTGCAGGTCGGAGTCCTGTGCCTGCAGCAGCTGGGCGAACCAGTGCTCCAGCTCCACATACGGATTGCCCCGCATCTTGCAGAAGACGGTGGCGCCCTCGATGGCCTTGTAGGCCAGCGAGTTGAGTTTGCCGAAGAGGGCGGTGCGGCTGATTTCACTCATGGAGGACTCCGTATCTCTTCTGAACGAATGAAGAGGGGTTTATTGAAAGGAGGCGGGCTGCGGCAGGCGCGCCCTCGACGGCTGACTGGCAATGCGCACGTCCGCCGCATCGCGCGTGCGCGGGCGTTCGCCGAGCCACGAGACCCAGCCCAGGCGCGGGCCGTTGCCCCGGGCCTGGCCCAGGCGCGTGGACGGCACCTGTGCTTTTTCGAGCACCAGCTCGGCGTCCCATTCGAGGGTGTCGCCGAGCAGCTGCTGCATCCAGCGCTGCAGCACGGGCTGCGCGTCGCCGATAGGTAAGAACATGCGGTACTGCTCGACTGTGAGCGGTCCCAGGTGCAGGCGCACGCGGTGCTGGCGGTCCCACGCGCGCGTGCCGAGCATCGCGCCCATGCCCATCGAGCGCGAGCTCTCGCCCTGCCCCAGCCGCGTGAGGTCGTCCGTCGGCAGGCGCATCCAGTGGCCGACCCAGCGCTCCAGCTTCACCGGCACGCCGAAATAACTGCACAGCACCGACTCCACGCTTTCCGCGTTGTGCACGCGGCGTGCGAGCCAGCCCGAAAAATGCAGGCGCGCGTCGTCATGGATCTCGTCGCGGTCGATGCGCCCCGGCGTGCCGATGCCGATCAGCGCGCCGACCTGCAGGCGGAAGCGGTCTTCACCGGGCCGGTCGAGCGCCACGGCCGGACGCGACTGCGCCCACGCGCGGTAGAAGTGCAGCGAGAAGCGGTGCGAGAAGGTGTCGAGAAAAGCCAGCCAGGTCGGATCGCCGTGGTTCAGGCTGCGCTCGCGGATGAAGTCGCTCAGGTGCACCGGCAGCGGTCCGTTGGGGCCGATGTAGCCGAAGAAGTGCTGTCGCAGGCGCGGCGGCGAATAGGCGGTGGCGGGCTCGAAGCGGCTGAAGCTGGCGGGCGCGAACGAGAGCGACGGTTCCTGCCCCACGCGCACCGGCTCGGCGCTGGGCAGCAAGGCGCGACCCCAGCGCGGTGTGGTCTTCGCGACGGATTCGAGGCGGCGCATCACCGCGAAGTAATCGAAGTCCCACGGCTGCGCCGACCACCCGCGCAGCGCGTTGTCCACTCGCGTGCTCACAGAATCTGTCGTGTCCCGCACAGCGGCCTCCAGCGCATGGCTTCGCCCTTGCCGGCGACACGCAGCACGGTCTCGACGAAGTGATTCACCTCGACATGGCGCGCGAGAAACTGCGCGAGCACGGCGCCGAACAGGAAGGCGCTGTGGCCGTGGAAGGCGTCCTTGTCGACTTCGAGCGTCACTTCGAGCCCGCGCCCGAAGGCGATCGGGCCCGCGAGCGGCAGGCGCCGCGCGACGGACTTGCTCTTCACCGACAGCAGCCCGCGCACCTGGCCCTGGCGCATCTCGTCGGCATGCACGGCGTAGAGCATGAGCGTCTCGCGCAGCGCGGCGGCGCCCTGCTCCGGCGTGCTGTCGGACAGCGACAGGTAGTTGAGCGCCAGGTGATCGACCACGCGCCAGCCCAGCCCCTGACTCACGACCGGCGACACCGGCCGCGACGGCCCGCGCACCATGCGCACGCGCTGCACGGGAAAGGAATCGACGCAGTCGAAGTCGTTCTCGCGGCCCAGCGGCATCAGCAGCGGCAGGTCGCGGTTGGTGCACAGCGCGGTCACGGCGAGCTGGCGCAGCGTGGCGGCATACGGCGCCTGCTGCGGGTCGACGATCTGCATGTAGACCTCGGAGCCGATGTGGCTGCTGCGATGGCCTTCGGTGCGCTGGCGCACCGAGAGCATGCGCGGCTCGCGCGTGGTCGTGAAGTAAGCCGGATGGCTGTTGCGGCTGCCGTGGAAGGCCGAGTAGAACGGCCGGAACGGTTGCTCGGCCACCGCGGCGTCGGCACCGGGCGCGCCGTGACCGATGACCTCGGTGACGGTGTGCACCTCGAAGTCCTGCGGCCGCGTGCGGTCGGGCACGAGGTGGAGCTGGCTCACGCCCTCGGTCACGGGCACGCGGTCGAGCCGCTTGGTGAACAGGTTGACGGCGGGCACGCAGTGCAGCTGCACGTTGTCGGCGCTCACCAGCTTCTCGAGCGCCGCATCGCCGCGCGAGAACAGCAGCACGATCTCGATGTCGGTCACCGGCATCGTCGCGAGCAGCGCCTGCAGCCCGCCGATGCGCACGAACTGGAAGCGCTGCGGAAACGCGAAGTACTCCTGCAGCAGCCGGAAGCCCGAGAAGCCCGTGGCCGTGACCGGCAGCAGGGCCTCGTCGTCCTCGAAGCCGACCGCGCCAATGGCGCTGCCCGGCAGGCTGCGCGCCGTGCCCTGCAAGGCGCCACTGGCCGTGAGCGGTCGCACCCACACGCCGATGGGCTGGCCCAGCGCGCATTCGTGCAGCTGCCAGGCCACGTCTTCCGCGCCGCCGAAATGCAGCACCAGGTCGTCGAGCCCGATCTGGCTGAAGTCCAGACCCGCCGTGGCGCGCAACGCGATGCGCAGGCCGCCGCGGATGGCGCGCGACTGCGGATGCGTGTTCAACGGCAGGTCGGGCGCATAGGTGAAGTACTGGGCACGCTGCACCTCGATCGGCCAGATGCGCAGCGCGGCGGCGGTGCGGAACTCGCAGTGCGTGTTCTGCCCCACGGCCTGGCGCGCACGCAGGCCGGCACCGCGCGGCAACGTGGGGCCGGCCGCGAGGTTGGCGTCTTCCGGGTCGGGCACGAACGACACCACCGTCATGGCCGGCGTGGGCGCCAGGAAGTGCGGGTAGACGATGTCGAGCAGGTGGCCCGTGAAGCGCGGGTATTCGGCGTCGAGCTTCAGGCCCACGCGCGCCGAGAGAAAGGCCGTGGCCTCGATCAGCCGCTCCACGTACGGGTCGGCGACTTCCTGGCCTTCGATGCCCAGGCGGTGCGCGATCTTCGGAAAAGCGCGCGCGAACTCGGCGGCGCTTTCGCGGAAGTAGCGCAGTTCCTGCTCGTACAGGCTCAGCAGCCGAGGGTCCATGTCGGACTTACCTTGGGTTTTGCGCCATGTCCACGATCTCGATGCGTCCTTCTTCCAGATCGACGCGGCTTCGCATCAGGAACTCGAGCGGCACGGGCTGCGCCCACAGCATGCCGCGGATCTGCAGGCCGATGCTGTTGTGGGACTCCAGGGCCGGGCCTTCCATGACGAGTTCGACTTCGAGTGTGCGGGACAAAATGCGCGGCTCGAACTGCAGGATTGCGTTCTTCAAAGCCTGTTCCATGCTGACACGCTGCACCGACGAGGTGAACTGGCCAGACAGCATAGGCAATCCGTAGTTGATGACGGAGCGCGCGGCATTCGGGTGCTGCTTGTCATCCATCGAGAGGCCGTGCCCCGTGGCATTGAAGAGCCAGCCGAGGTCGCGCAGCACGGCCTGGCGCAGCGCCTGCTTGGTGAGCGTGCGCTTGTCGTCGCCCTCGCGCTTTTCATCGGGCGCGTGGTCGACGAGGCGGTCGAGCAGCGAGGGCTGCAGCCGCTCCTGCGCGGTGAGTTCAGCCACCGCCGCTGCTTTCTTCACCGCCCTCGGCCGTGTCGGCGGCGGCGGGCGTGAAGAGAATTTCGCGCACGTCCATCAGCGCGTACTCGCCGGCATCGCTGCCGAGCACACGCTGGCCGTAGCCGGCCCAGACCTCGGGGCGCAGCTCGCGCCACTCGGTCTTGCGCGCCAGGCGCAGCTCGCCGTCTTCCTGCGCCTCGGTGCCTTCGTAGCGCGTGGGAATGAGCGCCAGCGTTTCGCCGCCGTTCTCGAACTGCAGGTGCGCGGGCATCCAGACGCAGTCGCGCAGGTCTTCGGGCGGTTCGATCTTGATGTGCGCAAGCCGCGCGTAGGGAATCCAGTAGTACTTGCCGTTGACGAAGGCCTCGAGCACCGGGCCCAGGCGCATGTCGGCGTCGGCCAGCCATTCGAAGGGCACGCCATCGATGGTGCCGGCGATGGCGGGTGCGCCGTCGAAGGCGCGCTGGCGCAGGTCTTCGGCCAGCCCGCTCTCGCCGCGGCCTTGCCGCAGCAGCGATTCGATGAGCAGTGCCAGCCATTCATCGGGCTGGCCGAAGATCATCGGCGTGCGCGTGCCGGCGAACACCTCGGCGCGCAGGCCTTCGCAGCGCACGGCCTCGCCGTACACCTGCTTCATGGGAACGGCGAGCGCGTCGAGCTCGGCCGCGACGGTGAGCTGGTTGAGCGCGCGCTCCCACTGCCCGAGCACGCACAGCAACTGCGCCATGAAGACGCGGTGCTTGGCGTCGGAGGGTTTGGCGCGCACATCGTCGCTCAGGGCCTTGAGAGCGGCCACCGGGTCGGCGGCCTTGAGGAAGTCTGCGGCGGTCGTCGTCATGGCGTAGTGCTCCTGGAGGCGTTCGGAATCAGGTCCGGGTGAACTGGCATTCGCGCACCGCGCCGCGCGCGCCGCTGGTCTTCTGCGGGGCCGACTTGATCTTCACCGTGCGGTAGCTGATGGAGACCAGCTCCGAGGGCACGCCCCAGTGGCCGCCGGAGTTGAGCACCAGCCGGCAGATGCGCGCGTTTTCCAGCGACATCTCGAAGGTCGATTGCGCCTCGGGCGATTGCGGATCGCCGCCGGCCTTGTAGGCGCTGATGACGACCTTCAGGTCTTTTTCCTGCGCGCGCAGCAGGCTGGCGAGCGTGGCCGTGGCCGCGTCGCTGCGGCGCGCGACGACCAAGTTGTTGGGCACGACCTGGTTCTGTGCAGACGACTCGGGCACCTGCACCGACCAGTAGTAGCCGCCGATGTTCAGGCGCGCCTTGCCGTCGTCGAAGACGCGTTCGAGTTCGCCCTCGACGGGCGAGCCCTTGCTCTCGATCATCATGACCAGGTCGGTCTCGGCCGAGCCGGTGCCGATCAGTTCGTAGAACTGCCGTGCGTCTTCGGGGCTCCAGGAGCCGTCTTCGAGAAATGCCATATCAACCTCCGGATTCGGACAAAGAAATCAACTGAACCGGCACCACGCGCGCCCGCCTCATGGCCGCGCCCCACCGTCTGCCGTGGCAGCGCTGCTGCTGCCGCTCCTGCGCAGCAAGGCCGCGAACACCTGGCGCTCGCCGCTGGCGGCCGGTGGCTGGCCGCCGCGCACGCGCACTTCCGACACATCGGCCTGCGCCGCGGCGGCCACGCCGAACAGGCGCGGCGCGCTGTGGGGCGCGGCCGGCACCGCCATGACGAGCAGGCGCGCCTCGCCGGCTGTGTCGAGCCAGGGCAGATCGAAACGCTTGACCGCCGGCTGCTCGGGCGTGCCGCGCTTGAAGCGGTTGGTTTCGCCGGCCCCGTCGGGGTACACCGCCTGCAGCGCGCCGCGCGCGTCGATGCCGGTGATGACGAGGTCGAGCGAACGGCCGCTGGTGTTGCGCACGTTCAGGCGCACGCGCTCCCCTGCCCGCAATGCAGGCAGCACGCTCGCGGCCTCGGCGACCGGCACGCTGCGCAGCAGCCGGTCGGCGCTCCAGACTTCGAGCGCCGCATCGAAACCGTCGAGCTGACCGCCCTTCGCATGGGCCTGCAACTGGGCCAGCCACTTGAGCTGCGCCAGGGCCTGGAGGCGGCGGCGCAGCGCGGCCACGTCGGGCACCACGACGGCTGAAGCGGCGGTGCCGAACACGGGCGCGAGCGCTTCGAGGCGATGGCCTGCGGGGCCGAGGTCGGTCCAGCGCACGTCGGCGCTCGCGGGATCGTCGGCCAGGCGGATCGCCGCCGGGTAGTCGAGGCTCAGGCCGGCGGGCAGCGCCTTGTCGGCGCGCACGCGCAGGGCCGTCGCGGCCGGCTCGGTGACCGGCGTGACGCTCCAGAAGGCGCTGCCCGGCAGGTCCTTCAACGCCGCGGGCACGGCGAGCCAAGCGCCGCCGAGCTTGATCTGTGCGATGGCGGCCGGTGCGCGGCGCACGGTGCCGTCGTCGAGCGTCGCGAGCACGCGCACCTCCTGCAGCGCCGCCAGGCCGTCGAGCAGGCCGGCCTTGACGGCCAGGCTGTCGCCGCTGCGTTGTGCACTCCACACGGGGCGCGTGGACGCGGGCGCGCCGCTGTTGGCAAACAGCGGCGCATCGAGGTTGCCCTCGGCCACGGGCGACGGCAGCTCGCGCGTGGGAAAGCGCTGCGCGAGCTCGTCGATGACCGGTGGGTACAGCGCGAGCACGCCGTCGAACAGGTCGCGCCAGGTGGCGGGCTTGCGCGCCAGCGACTCGACCACGGCCCAGGTCAGCAGGCCCTGCGGCCGGGCGCTGCGCGCCTTGCGCGGCAGGCGCAGCTCGGGCGTGATCTGGTGGCTCTCGGACGCGAACAACGCCACGTAGCGGGCGCGCGGCACGGCGTCGTTCACTACTGGCGGAGAAAGGGAGCGTGCGGGTGCCCCACCGCCTGTGAGCTGCGTCGTGCGCAGGCCGCGCCAGCGCACCTCGTCGTCGGCCGGGCCTTCGGCGGTCGCGGGCGCATCGCCCGTGCCGCGCGTCATGGAGTTGGCGGAGCAGGTGTCGAACACCGAGGCGACGAACACGTTCTTCGCGAGGAAGGCCTGGATCCAGGCGTCGAAGTCGACGTCGCGCAGGTCGCCGCTGAGTGCGGCGTCGGCGCCGAGCGTGCCGCGCACGTCGCGCGCGAGGAAGTTCTCGGACAGGCCGTCGGGCTCCTGGTAGCGCTTGGCCACGTCGCGCAGGCGCGTGCCATGGCCGGAGAAATACAGCAGCACGAAGTCGCCGCTGGCCGACTGCGCGAGCAGCCGCGCCAGCGCCTCGTGGATGGCCTGCGATTCGGGCAGCGCGGCGCCGGGCACACCGTCGGCGAGCACGGCGATGTCGGGCACGGTGAAGCCCTGCTTCAGCAAGGCATCGCGCATGAGCATCACGTCGTTGCGCGGCGCCTGCAGCCACAGGGCCTGCGGCTGGTTGACGAGTTCGGAGACGCCGACGAGCAAGGCGCGCTGGGTGGCGAAGGCGGTGCTGCCGCAGACGAGCAGCGCCAGCATCCACAGCACCTGCAAGCCGAGCACCCGCATCGCTCCTTCCCCCGCTGGGGGAAGGTTGGGATGGGGGCGGGCAGAGCGCCCGATGGATGCGCCGCTTGCCCCCACCCCCGCCCTCCCCCAGCGGGGGAGGGAGAAAGACGGGGGCCGCGCGGCGCGTGTCATCGTTGTTCCGAAGCCGGTCCGGCTGATGCAACCAACGGCGACGCCGCAAGCACCGACAAGTCGCCGACCGGATCGGCCACGCGCAACCGCCAGACGCCGTTCGGCCCCGGCCCGCCGACCACTTCGGCCGACATCGTGCGCAGCAGGCGATCGGCTTCATCGATGCGCACGCCGTCCTTCCAGCGCACGACCAGATTCGCCTGCGCCGCGACAGGCGCCACAGGCACCGAGCGAAAGCGCACGTCGTCGTCTTCGGTGGTGCTCCGCCCGCCGATGAGCCCCACGTTCTGGATCACCGCGAACAGCGCCACCGCCGCAAAGGCTGGGCGCGCCCAGCCTTCGGCGCCGAACCAGCGGCGGATGCTGCCCCACCAGCCGTCTTCGGGCCGTGGCAGTGGCCGGGCGGGCGATGGCGATGGTGCGGCGGGCGTTTCGTCCTGCGGTTGCGCCAACGCACGACCGAGTTGCAAACCCGCATCGCGGTACAGCGCCTGGTAGTCGACACGCGGGTCCTGCGGCCCGAGCGGCGTGCCCGACAGCACCGAGAACGCACCGCCCACGGCGCGCAGCGCAATGCGCCCTGGCTCCGGTGAAATGGTGGGCACCGCGTGCGCGGCCCATTCGTCGTGCACCGCGCGGATCGCGGCCAGCCGCGTGGCCGACACCTCGCCGAGCACGCGCGCGGCCAGCTGCGGGCTGGGTTCGAGCGTGAGCACGTTCCAGGCCTGGATCACGCCGAACATCGGCTCGAAGGGCTCGTCGTCGGGCTCGAGCAGCACGTCGAAGTCGGAGGCCCAGTCGGGCTCGCCGGCGGCCATCCAGCCCTGCCAGAGATCGCCGTGGATGCAGCGGTCGAGCAGCACGCCGAGCAGGCGCCCGTCGTGCACCACGCTCACGAGGCGGCCCGGCGCCCAGCGCGCAGTGAAGGCGCGCCGGGCGACAGCCTCGCGGCGCCGGGCCAATTCGGTCAAAGGGAGCAGCAGGTCCGACACGACGGGCGTGCCCGCGCTCGCGCTGCTGCTGTGCGGCATCGCGACGGTGGCAACGCCCGGTGGGGCATCGCCCGGCGGCGCGCCGGTTTCGAACGCATGGCGGATCACGCTGAGCGGGGGCCAGAGGTCGGTGGTCATGGCGTCTGTTCCTGAATGGCTATGTCTTCAGACATAAGACGCTTCAGCTCCGAGGATTTTGAAAACCTGCAGGATCGCCGCCATGTTGTCGGCCTCGAGGGCAATGCCCAGGGTCTGGCCGATCCAGCTGCCGATGCGGGTCTGCGCATAGCCGGCGCCCAGCCCTTCGCGCTTGTGCACGAGGCCCAGCCGGCCAGCGCGGTAGTGGTACGAGGCGATGGCGTGGCGCGAGGCGATGCCCGACAGCCCGCCCTCGGCCTCCTGCCCGAAGCCCTCGCACAGCAGGATGCGCTCGGGCTCGGGCAGCCCGGCAATGAAGGCGCGCGCCGCCAGCTGCACGGCCTGCGCGCTCAAGCCGTGCTCGGCCAGGCAACCCTCGAGGTCTTCGCCCGGGCCGAGTTCGTCTTCGAGCTGGACCTCGGTGATCTGGTCGCCGATGGACACCTTGCGGCGGAACGCGCTGGCGCGCGTGCAGTCGATGAGGTAGCGGCGGAAGTACGCGCACAGTGCGAAGGCGGTGGAAGGTGCGCTGTGGCCCGCGCGCTCTTCCGACTCGTCGGGGTCGGCGTCGAGCCGCAGCACCTTCACGTAGATGAACTGCGCCACCAGCTCCTGCCGCCCCTCGCCCAGCACCTGCAGCTCGGGCGGATTGCAGGCCACGAGCGCATCGCCCACGATGCGGTACATGGTGCCCATGTCGTCCGAGGACAGCGTCTGCCGTCGCCGCCAGAGGCGGACGAGTTCAGAACTTTCTGCGGACGAAAGGGTTTCCTGCATGAAGGGCCAAGGGGTTCGAGAAAAGTGGAGTCAGTCGTCGACGCAGACGCCTTCGCTTGGAACGAGGCATTGCGGCAGGTTGGCGCCGACCGGACCACCGCGCGTGCGGATCGCCCCCGACACCGCCGCCTGCGCCACCGCAAGGCCGCGCGGCAGCAAGATCCACAGCTGCCCGCGCTCCTTCATGCGGCGCGCGTTGGTGGCGGCCTGCTGGCCGTTGCCAAAGAAGTAGTCGGCCCGCACCGCGCCGCGGATCGCGCCGCCGGTGTCCTGCGCGATGGTCAGGCGCTGCATGGGCGCGCCGCTGCCGGGCGTGCGCGTCGACACGAACACCGGGTAGCCCAGCGGTGTGCTGCGCGGATCGACCGCGATCGAACGGCCGGCCGACAGCGGCACGCCGAAGGCACCCACCGGGCCGCCCGCGGGCGAGGTCGATTCCTTGAAGAACACGTAGCTCGGGTCCTTGATGCCGGAGCCGGCCACCGCGCCGGCCGTGCGACGGCCCGGCACCACCACCGCGCCGCTGGACGTGGGCCGTGCCAGCGTGAAGCCGCGCGTGCGGATCACGCTGTTGTCGATGGCGCCCGTGTCTTCGTCGTCGCCGTCGTCCAGCGTCAGCTCGAGCGAGCCGCCGCGCACCTTCACGGCGCTGCGCGGCTTGCCGTTGGCGGCCTGCGCGATGGTCGGGCGGAACGGCTGGCCGTTCTGCTCGGCATAGGCCACGCGCACGATCTCGCCGCTGGGCAGCTTGATGCGGCCCGAGCCCTGGATCTGCATCTCGTACAGCGCGGTGGCGCTGCTCACGAAGGCCAGCACCTTGGCGTTGGGCGCGCCCTTGGTCTCGATCTCTTCGCGCGTGTAGTACGGCAGCAGGCGCTTGCCGTCGATGCGCAGGCGCACCTTGCGGTCGAGCGTGTCGCGGGTGATGGCCGAGAGGTCGAGCGCGTACAGGCCCGGCGCGCCCATGTCGCGCGTGTTCAGGCCGGTCTGCACGATCACGTTGCGGCCCTCGACCTTCGCGGCCACCGTGCCGCTGCCGGCCGGGAGCTTGCGCGCATCGACGAACAGCATGTCCTCGGGCTGGCCGTAGACCGGGTAGATGAATGGCGCGACGTAGGTGCGGCTGCCCGCGATCTCGGGCTCGAAGTAGCCGGTGACCACGCCGTCGGGCTTGCGGTCGTCGTCGCGGATCTGGTACGCCGAGAACTCGCTTTCGAAGAAGCCGCGGATCGCCTGCGTGCTCTTGCCGTCGACCTTCAGCGCGCGGTCGCACACCTCCTTCCACTCGGCGCCGCGGCCGTTGAGCACCTTGCAGCTGCCCAGAAACGCCGGCCAGCTTTCCGAGAAGTCGTCGCGCGCCCAGCCCGGCACGGCGTCGAAGCCGACCGAGGTGTAGGTGGCGAGCTGGGTCGAGAAGGTGCGCGCCTGCCCGGCCACGCTGCCGCCGGTGGGACGGGCCGGTGCGGTCGCGGGGTCGGTCGTGGCGGTCGGCGTGGCGGCTGTGCCCGTGGCGGACGGCGGCGTGTTGGCGCAGGCGGCCAGCAGTGCCAGCGCGACCACGGCGGCCGTTCGGCAGAGGGGAAGCGCGAAGTGCGGCGACGGTGACGTGTGCATGAAAGTCTCCTGGTCGGGTCGTGGAAAGGGGGCCGAAAGCGGCCGACGCTCTACAGACGATTACTTCTCGACGATTTTGAAATTCGCGACGCCATAGACGTCGTTGCACGGCGGAGCGCCCGGCGCGCACACCGGTTTGCCCAACAGCGGCGACGGCCCCGTGCCGCGTGTGGCTTCGAGTGCCGCGAGCACCGGCAGCGGGAACTGCGGGAACACGCCTTCGTTCTGCACGCCCGAGGCGCCGAAGTCGCGCTCGTGCTCGCTCACGAGCACCGCGAACTGGTTGGTGCCGGCCGGCCCGCCGGCGTCCATCGGCCAGGAGGCGCGCGGCAGCGCGAGCGCGGCGTTGGCGGTGATCTTGTTGTACTTGTCGAGCAGATTCGGGAACAGCAGAAACATCTCGCCGCCGCTGGACAGCAGGAACACGTAGACGAAGCCGTCGCGCTTGCTGCGCACTTCGAAGGCCAGCTTGTCCTTGCCGATGGCGACCTCGGCCTTCTTCGGCGTGGCCGTGACCTCGAAGCCCGGGGCGGCACCGGCCGCGAGGGATTGCAGGGATTCGATGGGGGTGCGTGGCTTGGGGGGCGGCGGGGGTGGAGGCGGCGGTGGGGCCTCGGCGACCTGGGTGGGGGTGTCGGGGGGTGGTGCGGGTGTGGCGGTTTGCGCCGTCTTGCCTGCATCGCCTTCGCCGCCTGTGCGGCCGAGGAACCACCATCCGCCGCCTGCTGCGGCGAGCAGCACGGCAGCGGCGACTGCGCCGAGGACGGCCTTGTTGTTGCTGCCGCTGCTCTTGCTGTTGTTGGAGACAGGTGCCTTGGCGGCGATGGGCTTCGGCATGTGGGCCGTGCCGATCACGGTGGGTGCATCGGCACCCGACTGACTGCTTCGTGCACCCGACGGCGGCACGGTGCGCGGCGTGGGTGCGATGCTGTGGCCGACTTCGAGGCCCAGCGCCGCGCGCAGCTCGGCCATCGACTGCGGCCGCGCTTCGGGCCGCACGCCCAGGCCCGCATCGATCGCGGCGAGCAGCCGGTCGCTGTAGCGCTGGCGCAGGATGTCGTTGCCCGCGAGCGGCACGTAGCTGTCGGACAGCAGCCGCGCCACCGACGGCGGCGGCGCACGGCCGCACACCGCGACGTGCATCACGGCGGCGAGCGCGTAGACGTCGGTCCACGCGCCCTGCGACATGTCGGGCATCTCGGCGTACTGCTCGATGGGCGCGTAACCGGGCTTGAGGATGACGGTGATCGCCTGCGTCTTGTCGGTGATCACGCGGCGCGCGGCGCCGAAGTCGAGCACCACGGGGCGGCCGGAGCCTTCGAGCAGGATGATGTTGTCGGGGGCGATGTCGCGGTGGTAGCAGTTGGCGCTGTGCATCACGGCGAGGGCCTGCGTGACGCCGTCCATGATGCGGGTGAGCCAGGCTTCGTCGACGCCTGCCGGGATGGCTACGAGTGCTTCTCGCAAGGTGTCGCCCTTGTAGAAGGGCATGACCATGTAGGTGGTGCCCTTTTCTTGCCAGAAGCGGTAGACCTTGAGTAGCGAGGGGTGGTCGAACTGGGCGAGGAGGCGGGCTTCGTTGATGAAGCTGCGCATGCCTAGGTCGAAGGTTTCTCTGTGTCTTTCTGACAAGGGGACTACGGTGCCGTCTTGCTGTCTTGTCGATAGCGATGTGGGGAGGTATTCCTTGATGGCTACTACGCGTTCTAGGGTGTGGTCCCAGGCTTCGTAGACGACGCCGAAGCCGCCTTGGCCTACGACTCGGGTGACTTCGAATTCGGCCAGGCGGCTGCCTACGGGGAGGAGGCCTGCGTCGTGGGTTGCTGTTGCTGGGCTGTTGACTGGGGTGCCTGAGGCTGTGGTGAAGCCGCCGGCGGTGATGACGGTGGCGCCGCCTGTGTCAGCTTCGGTTGTGGGAGTGCGTGAGACGACTCGGGTGCGGTCGTCTTCGGGTGGAGGGGCGTTGTCGGTCATTGACCTGCTCCTGCTGGGTGAACGCCGTTTTTGGTTTGCTTTCCGGGGCCGGGTCTCGCCCCGGCGGGCGACCTACTTTTCTTTGCTTCGCCAAAGAAACGTAGGCAAAAGAAAGGCGACCCTACTGTCTGCGTCCCTCCGCGTCGCTGCGGGCAACCTGCGGTGCTCACGTTTCGCGGGGTCTCGCCCAAACTCGCTTCGCTCAAACAAGGGCGAGCCCTGATCCGCGAAACGCTGCGCTCCTCGGCGCATACAGAAGGGGTTTGGATACCAAACGGGCCATCGCTGCGCTCGGCCAGTGGGCCGCCGCAGGCGCTTCGCGCCTGCGGCGGTTGGAATTTGT
>NZ_CALRZC010000049.1:0-41779 GCF_943372545.1 Variovorax sp. YR752
ATGCGCCTTGAACTCGGCGCTGTGAATTCGCCGGCGACGCCGACCTTGACTGAGGGCTACGGTAGTGTCCATTTCTCCACCAAGAATTAAGTGGAGAAGAGCATCCTTTGCTTTTCACAGGAATCAAGGTGGGCCGACTGGACGCTCACCCTTGGCTGTGGCGCTGCCGTCGTGCACGCGGGCACGTTCCAGTCGCAGCCATTTGTGCAGCTCTTCCCATAGCGGCTGCGTGACGGCGGTCCTGCGGGCCAGACGTTCCTGGTTCGTCAGCGTGGCCAACTCCCGCTCGATGCGGTAGATCCTGGCGATGCGTTGCAGCGCTTCGGTGGCAACCGCGCTCTTCCCGTTGTCGCGCAGCAGTTCGTCGAACTTCCTCCTCGCGTGGGCAAGACATCCCGCGGCAATGCGACCGTGCTCTGCCGTCATCACCTGCTCATAGGGACGACGGCCTCGGCCTGCCACTGGATAGTGAGGCTCGATGACTTTGAGAAGCGCCTTCCACGGCACCACCAGTTCCATCTCGGCAAGGAAGACTTCGCGCCTCGTCTTCTTCCTCTTACCCGCTTGCTCGGCATCCGAAAAACTGATCTGGCTCATCGCTCTTGCTCCTTTGCAGGGTTCAGTCATTCATGCAAGAAACGTGCTCTTGATCAGACCTTCCCTAGGGGTCTTCACCACTCACTCATTGGTCTGACACCCGCTGATATGGAGACGGACCTCGCACGCACTAGCTAGCCCAGGGAGAGTTCGCGCTCTCAGGGTCAGTCCAACATGAAGCGATCAACTTCGATCGTAGTCCGGAGCAGCTTCGAAGGCTCGACGCCGTAGGTTTGGGCGAGCGTTGTGCTCGTGGCGAGGATGTCAATATTCAGTTCGAGGTCAAATGCGGCAATGGTGAGCTCCCCGAGGCACGCGAATTGGTCCACAAGGCGCTGCAGCGTCTTCTTCTGATGCTCGCCCAGCGTGGTTGTGTATTCCTTCATGCGCTCGGAGATCGCTTTGGCGCTGCCTTCAACCTCGCGGGACAGAATGCTCGATAGCACTTGGCCGGCCAACGCTCCCACCAAGGCACCGAGGACTGGCACTGGAATGACCGCTTGCCCAATGGCGGTAGCCGCCGCCACCATGCCCACTTCGGAGCACACCAAGCAGCCGCTGTCGACAAGCTGCGCCATCGAGATCTCCCCGGCGTAGTAGCCCTTTACAAGTGGTGCGAGCCCTTTGACCGCGGATACCACAGCGCCAGCCATAGGGGCGGACATCGATGCACAGTTTGTCATCAGGTAGAGAGCCCCACCCGTCACACCGCCAATCACCGCCCCTTGGGCGGTGTCGAGCCCAACGTCCTTCCAGTCTTGCGCGGTGAACTCACCTTTGAAGATGTTCTTGCCTTCGCGGTACTTGGCAAAGGTGGTCCCAACGAAGGAAACGCCGGCGCCAACCGCAGCAGCAATTGCCGTCGCTTTCAATCCCTCTTGCAGGGACGCCTGATGCTGGGTCCTGATCTCCTCGACCTCCTTTTCGTTGGCCTCGGTGATCTTTTCCTGGTGATGGTCGAGGGTTTCGTCGATCTTTCCGAGCTGAACTTCGCTGTAGTCAAGAGAAGCCGGGCGAACGACATCGCTGAAATCCCTGCCTGTCTTGCTCTCGAGCTCCTCCACCAGGCGCTTGAGCGCATCAATGGATTTCTGATTGAGGTCTGTGTCTTCGCCGTTTAGCACCTTCTGGACCAATTCAAATTGATCCTTCGGGATTGCATAGTAGGTGTTGCCGGCCGGAAAGTTGGGGTACTTGTCCAAGTGGCCTGCAACGCCGCCCAGGCTGTTGTGAACGCCGTTGTAGAACTTCGACTGTACGTCGGCACCATTGACGATGTAGTCGATCGGACCGATGCGATCGGGGTGCAGATCGGCCGAGGGTGCGCGCCCGAAAAGGCTGTCCCACGACCGGCGAACACCTACTTCCGCGACCTCCGCGATTTCGCCATGCTTGGTGGCTGGGGACCCAAGGATGTTGCCGGGGCGATCAATGAACTCGCGAACGGAATCCATGGTGAGCATCGACTCCTGGAATCGCAGGTTCTGCGCCTCCTCTGCGGCGGCACCGGCCAGCATGCGGTTGTTGTTGGCCATCTCGGTCAACGAAGCCATTGCTTGGTCGAGCAGTGAGTCGATTCGAGGCACAGGTTTGTTGTTCATATTGGGGCGGAAAACGCGCTGATCGGTCGCGGGATGAATGCGGGAGCGAGCATGTGCTCGGTCTACAGGCCATCCCTTTTGTTGACCACCTTGGCGTAAAGATGGGCTGCGATGACGGTGACTGCGCCAGCGATGAACGCGATGATGTGCGTCTTGAGATACTCGGTGGGACTGGGAATCAGCATGAATGTGCTTCGGTTTCAGGTTGAGGCGGGCTCAGGATGGTTGATGTTCAATTGCGGAAGAGCCCTGCTGAGCTTTCTTGCGCATGTATGCAATCTGCACGACACAAGGCATCGTGACGCGATAGGCGGGGCTTGCCATGTCGGCCAGCGCCCAAGCGCCGGTGACCGCCCAGCCGATTGGGCCGACCAACAGTGCAGCTGGACGGGCAAGTGCCGCGGTGGCTCCGAACATCAAGCCACGACCGAGCAACGCCTGGACGGTGGCGCCGGCCACCAGGCGAGAGGCCTTGTACGCGACCGTACGGCTGAGCAAGGCGGCTATCAGAGCTGCAGTGATCGCGGTCGCGCCGCGTCGAGCCATCGTTGCTGCATCGGGGACATCGAGATCCTTCAGCATGTTCTCGCGTTCATCGGTGGACAACTTTTCAAAAGAAGCCGTGAGCAAGGTTGTAAGGATTCCCTCTTCCAGTTCCTCCGTGCTGGCACCTTTTTTCGCCTTCACTTTGAGGTGATCAGCAACGTCCTGAACGATTTCGGCATAGGGAACGCCGTTCGCTCCGCCGCCACCGAACAGGCCGCGAACGCCGCGCACCAGGTTGACGACGGTGTTGCCCCCGAAATGCCTGAGCTCAGTCTCAATCAGGGCTCTTTCGTCGTGGGAGTACCTTCCCATGGCCTTGGCTCCTGCAAGGCGCTCGCAGTGCGCGCTATCAAGCGAGATGCGACCCTCCCCGGAATCGGTGATGTAGTCCACCAGTACGTCGAGATCCTCCGGGTCTGCTGTGCGCAGGATCTCCGTAAGAGAGGTGGTGCTGTTCGAGTTGTTCATTTCAGTTCCGTGCAGTGGAGGTGCCTACGATTGCGCAAAATGTCAGCAGCACCGGAAGGTGCCGCTTGGAGACGCCATTCGATCCGAATGGAATAGAGGCCGCGACTGCAGCAGTGGATGCTTTTGCGGCGCGTCGGAAGTCACGAACCTCTTTCGGCAAATTGGCGTTGCAGTCGTTCTCGATGGTGCTGAGACCTCGCCCGAAGTCGATGGCTGCCTCAGCTACGTCCGGCGGGTTCTTGGGGTCTGCGGCATCAAGCCGGGTCATCAGCTCGCCAAATCTTTTCTCAGGGAGTGCCTGTGCGAACGTCACGGCTCCTGTGGCAAGACTCGACCAGTCCTTGGGGCGCATCAGGAGAAATGCAGGAGGGATGCCCAAGGTGTCGGCGAGCCGGCAGATCACGTCAAGGGTTGGATTGGCTGCAGGATCGGTCGCTACTGTGCGTAGGTATTTGGTCAACGTCGAGCGGCCGACGTTGGATTGCTCGGCGAGATCGGTTTGTGAGAGCTGTGTCAGCTCGCCATCCTCGTTCTGCGCGGCGACGCGCATCGCGCGCCGAATCGCGTCTGTAAAGCTTCGAGAAACGCTCTCGAAAAGCCGGTCGCTATTTTCTCCGTCCTCTTGCATCTTCGTCCTTCCCGTTGGAATGGGAGAAGTCTACGGAGGGCGTAGTGCGCGGCAAAATCTGTCTGTCCATCACGCTGTGCAAACGTGCCTTGTCTGCCTGTGCCGATTCTGATAGACGCGAGATGCGGATACGGCATTCACCGTGCAGTGGACGAGTGTGTCCATTTCAATGGACAAATGTTGATCTATGGCATTCCGTTCTTCTGCTTGTCGGCACATACTCGCCGACACCAAAACCACCTACAGAGGGACTGCATCGTGTTGAAGTTCAATGAAGCTGCTGAGGCGAAAACCCGCGTCGCCGAAGCTGAGGTATCTCTTGGCGAATCGCAACAGGGCTTGATTGAAGTATGCAACCAGCTCTTCAAGCAACGCTCAGAGGTCAGTCGAGCGCTGATCGGTGACTTCGAGGCTTACGTGAACTCACTCGCCAGTCGACCGAAAGAGTACGACCGTACGTTTGAGTATTACCACATCCGCATGAAGCAGTTCGACGCCGCCAGCAAGGCTTCAAGCGAGCACTTCAGCGCCGAAATTCGTAAGGCGGCTGTGCTCGGAGGTGGCGGTGCGGGTGTGGGGATCGGCTTGGGCGCTGCAACGGCAGCAGCTGCTCCGACAGCTGCAATGGCTGTCGCCACCACCTTTGGCACCGCTTCGACCGGCGCCGCAATCTCGACCCTCTCCGGCGCGGCGGCCAACAGTGCTGCCTTGGCGTGGCTGGGTGGGGGGGCATTGACCGCCGGGGGTGGCGGGGTGGCAGCGGGCAACGCACTGCTCTTGCTGGCCGGGCCGGTTGGGCTGGCCGTGGCAGGTGTTTCGGTTGCGGCGGGCCTAGGGTACACGGCATACAAGAACAGAGCCACCATCGAGAATGCAAGCGCTGTCTTGCTCCAATTGCTAGAAGCGCAAGGCGAGGTCAAGCTGCACACCAACGAGGTGTCCGGAATCTACGGCCAGACGGTCGACCACTCGCATCGCTTGCGCCAGATGTTGGACGACTTTGTCGCCGATGCTCCGAAGGACTATGCGCAGTTCTCTGAGCGCCAGAAGGAGCTCTTGGGCGCAATGCACAACAACGTATTGGCATTGAGCCGCTTGCTCAAGGTCAAGCCGGGTGAAGTTCCGGAATTTAGTGGGTCGCTCGAGGAGGAAGAGCTGGATGCCGCGCGAGCAGAGGCAAGCGGCACGGCGGAAGAACATACCCCGACCGGGTCTGACGTACCAATGCAGACGGCGACGGGAGCAAGTGCATCGCTGATGAGCGCCGTTCCTGGCGCTGCAACGTTGGGGCAACTCCTAAAGAGCCGGCTTCAGACTCAAGATGCTCGCGCATCGGCATCGGGTTCATCTGCCTCTACGGCCAACGAGAGCGAGTCGGCAGATGAAGGCTCGAAGGAGGACCCGTACAACCCGAACTTCGTTTTCTTTGCGAAGGCCCAGGAGAAAAAGAATGCTGAGGATGCCTCTCACCTAGGGGAATTCGCCCCGCCAAAGCGTTTCCCATTTTTCTGAGTAGCCGCTGATGGGCTAAGCCATTTTCTTTTTGGTGAGGTCCTGCGATCCTGCTGCGTCTGGGGTCCAGTTGCTGGGGTTCGCCCCAGGGGTTGAGAGGGAAAGATGAAGTCTTGGCTCATCACTCAGACGACGGCGTCTACAAGCGATCCCCCGGGTTTTCTCGCGTCGAATGGCACGGAAGCAGGGTAGTTAACTCATCTGCACGGAATCTCTGGCAGTGCCGCGACCTAGTCCGAGAACGACCTGATAATTTGAAAAGCGCCAACAGCGATCGCTCCAGTAGCCAGAACAACCGTCTTCGCGTTCTTGACGAAGGCCTTTCCCGGGCTAAGCGGCTCAACGGAAATTCGTTCGACCTCCGGGGCCTTGTCGGGGACGCTGTCGGGTATTGCAGACGGCTCAACGTCTTGCGGCGCGATGAGTCGTTCCAGTCGCTCGCGCTCCGGCAGGCCATACTTGTGACTCGCGGCCGCTAACTCCAGCATGAAGTCTCTAAACGCGGGCACGCTTCCGACGAAATCTAAGGAAGCGCCACACACATCAAGCAGCGCATTCGGGTTGCTGAAAACTACCGCATGGCGTACCCGATCCGAGTCCAGCATGGCAATGCGAAGCAGCTGACGCAGCGGTTGCGCTGATTCGCGTAGCTGCCGGCCAGGATTTCGACCCGTTCTGTCCTGAAGTGCCTCATGTTGATCCCCGTTACGCCCTCTCGTCCGCGTCCACGAGTCACCAATGACGTGCACCGTACCCGAAACGTTCTTGACTTCGACCGCAAGCACACCGAACGGACCTACTACGACAAAATCCACTTCGCCGCGGGGGCCTATATATCCTTGAATGACGGTCAATTCGTCAGACAGCTGCCCCAGGCGATTCATCGAATTTAGAAGCCGAATTTCTCCTTCTTGGCCCGCCCGCCAGCGCGTCTCCTCGTCGGATGTCTGGTCGAGCCTGGGAGCAGGGCCCACTTCAGGCAAGCTCGCCACCATGTCATAGATGAAACCTCCCGCCATGTCGAGGTACCGCTTCTCCGCCTTGGCGTCCTCAATTTTTTTGCGTCGGGCGCGAATTTCATCGTTGAGAGTTTCAACCGTCGACTTGTAGCCTTCGTGCTGTCGGATGAAGTTCTCCATCCGAGGGCGAGCCGCCTCCGCGGCTTGTCCTCCTGCGTGGTCTGACAAAACGATGTATCGCATCTGCTCTCCTCGATCGCCGGTGGCTGTTTCGCCAAGCTGGACTTTGATACGGATCGTAACGCCTATTCCACGTAAGCGCGGGGCGCGGATCCGCATTGGGGTCCTTGCGTTGGGGCGGCCTTACGCCGTTGCAGTGGACGGTCGCCAGGGAGGCGGCAACAGTTGGTCGATGCTTCGCGGCTTCTGCGTTGGATGTCCGTTCGGTACGTCGGAAGCCGCGGGCTCGATGGATAGGGTCTGTACACGCCTGATGGAACCCAATTTGGTGGCGACGTTGGACCAGGCCGCGCTTTCACCTGCGAGCAGATCACGGTGATTGAGAACTTCGAGACCTTTTGGCACATCCCACCCTATCGCTGGATCCGTTCGAGCGAGGCAGGGACATTGATGGTCTATCGCGGCGATCCGGAGAGTCCGGATCAGGGCGCTGTCGCTCTCGTGCGAGATCGCTTTGATGAGGTCGACCTAGACGGGGTTGAGCGCCGTGAAAGCGCTGAGTGCTGGCGCCACGACGGCCGAGAAGTAAACATGACTCAGAATGTCGCCGGGCTCGTACAGGGGGCTGCATTGAGGCCCTTCAATTCTTCGGCACGGAGATTGGGAAAAGTTTGTCATCCTCCTTTTGGGAGGATGAGACGGCGCTATCAAAAAGGATCAGTTCTATCTTTTGCCCAAGCTTGTTCCAAGCCTCCTTCTTTTCCTTGGCATAGTCGTAGTGCAGGTAGTGACGCCGTACTTTGCTGCCGGCAATGATGTGGTTTTGGCACTTGTCGATCACGTCGAGCGACACCCCCAAGGCCTGCATCATCGTCGCGGCTGTGCGGCGGAGATCATGGGGTGTCCATTCGCCGGTCTTCCCTTTGGCGATCACGAGGGAGTTGTCATTCTTGCGATTCTTGAGTGGCTTCCGCTTCTTGAACTGCATTTGTCGATCCCCAATTTGCTTTGACGTCGATTTGACGCACACATGGTGGTCGCCCGCGCTTGCGCTGCGGGCCGGAAAGCACCACTTCGAATCCTTGCCTGTGATCTCGTGGAGGGATTTGAATTGCCGGCTTGCAAAGGCGGACAGGTAGACAATGTGATCCTGCTGCTCTCCATTTGTCTTTTTGGTGTTTTCCACGGGAATCCGCCACATACCGGTTTTGAGGTCAAGATGCTCCCACTTGGCTTGGAGTAACTCACCAATGCGACAGGCGGTGGCCAGACACAGCCACATTGCGATTCTTGTCTCGGTCTTGAGTGGTTTTGACGCCGCTCTCTTATCCGGCGCTGATTCGTAGACCGCGTCCATCGTCGAAAAAATATCGCGCAGTTCTCGAATCTCATCAGGCGAAAAGAT
Organism: Variovorax sp. YR752; assembly: GCF_943372545.1. Lineage (NCBI taxonomy): Bacteria > Pseudomonadati > Pseudomonadota > Betaproteobacteria > Burkholderiales > Comamonadaceae > Variovorax > Variovorax sp. YR752. The sequence continues at coordinate 7,897 of NZ_CALRZC010000049.1, forward strand.
GCGGCTACGCTCGGCGTTCGCCGTTGAACCGACCGGCAGGATGCGATCGATTTCGAGCAGATTGGCTGGGTTGCCTTCGATCATCAAGGTGCGCCACGGCTGACGCTTTTCAGCCCAAGAAAACATCTGGACCAGATCGTTGTAGACGCGTGTAGTCATGCGAGCCACGCCACGTTGCACCATCGCCCGGAGCAGGGCGCGAAGATGATGCTCAGTCACGTCTTTCACGCGCTTACTGCCGATGCTTGGCAGCACATCCTTCTCGAATGAGCGACGCAGTTCTGAATTGCCATCCTTGCGCGTTACGCCATCGGCCAACCAAGCGTCGAACATTTCTTGCACGCTCGCATCCAGCACCTTCGTTCGCTTGGCTTCGAGCGCTGCTGCATCTTTGGCTTCGGCCGCTTGCACCTGGAAATCGATGCCATCACGAGCCAGTGCCTGAATCCTCGCGTTTTCGGCGGTCGCGGCACTTAGCGTCATGAATCCTTCGCCGCTGTTTCCGTAGGGCTTCGGAAGGCGTGCTTCGCGCTGTTTGCCGTCCACGACGTACTTGATAAGCCAACGCTTTTCCCCGTCGAGCGCTACCCGGATGTAGAGCCCCGTATCAACCGTGAGTTTGTACGGCTTGCCCCTGGGCCGTGCCGTGTCTATCGCTCGAACTGTTAGCTTTGCCATTCCGTGCCCTAACCGTGCCCTAAAAATATTCGGATTGAAATGTACCTGATCAGATGCTCTAGGAACGAAAGGTACCGTAAGTATTTGATTTAAAAAGGCTTTATCTATCCGGTGAAGTCCGATGGGATCCAGTGGAATCCGCAAAATAATTCCATGGGGTGCAAGGGGTCGAAGGTTCGAATCCTTTCACACCGACCAACAAAACGTCCAAGGGCGTCCGGTTTCATCTACCGGACGCCCTTTTTCATTGGGCCGGGCGAATCGTGTCCGGAGGCACACACTGAAATCCGGTGACTGCCAGCGCCAAGTGGGGGTACAGAAGGGGGTACAAACCTCCTGAATCCCCTGGGGCGGCGGTTTTGTACCCGCCCCTGGTGTATGTTGTTCCGTACGGATCACGCCTGCGTTAGAGCATCCCGAAGAAGTCTGTTCCTGAGGCCTTTCACCTCGGGTCAGCTCTTGGACTTTGCATATTCCTCTGCGCTCATCATCTCCAAGCCGACGAACGGAGCGTTGCCTTCGACCCATGCGTCGTGACCCGGCGGAATGGTGTACGACATGCCTTCCTCAATGACAGTCTGCGAGCCGTCATTCATTTGCACGGTGATGCGACCGGAAACCGCGTACCCGACGTGAGCCACCTGGCAACTGTCCGTGCCCACGACCGGCTTGATGCACTTCGACCAGCGCCACCCGGGCTCGAACTTGAAGCGTCCGAGCGTGTAGCCCTCGAGGCGGACCACTTCGACCCGGGTCTTTTCGGGCTCCCGAACCTCATCCGGTTCGTCATGGGATTTCGTCTGAAGCTTGTTGACATGCATTGGACTTGCCATCGCGACTCTCCTTGCACGAGTGAGCAACCAGTCCGCGGCAGTCTCGTGCCGAACCGCACGTGAACGATGGAATGGTAGTCCTGGGCCACGCTTGCAGTGATCTATTTCTTGCACGGCAGTGCGCTCCTTGCAGTGGGCGTCATGTGGCAGTTTGCGTAAGCTGAGTTACAGAAAATCTTCGTCCACCACCAGCGACAGCACGGATCAGCGCAGTCGCTGGGCCCAGCTTGATTCCGGCTCCCGGTGCAGTACCCAGCGGCGTCTATCGCGCAGGAAGCTTCTGTTGACTGCAGTCGCTTTGACCGGTCGAACAGTGCGCGCTCCTGATGAGGGTTGCAAGTCCAGCATTGGATGTCGGGTGTCGCTGGCGGATTCAACCGGTCGATGCAACACACTGATTGCTGCGCACGCAGAAGGGGTGTTGTAGATGCCTCAGCATCGCCGTTCGCTGCCGTGCGTAGGCAACGTACACCAGTGATTCTTCTGTCGCGGCAAGCGAGTTCGTGACCACGGTCGTCGTGACCTTGCTGTCCGCGGCGTGTCTCATGACGTCAAGGCCGGGGAGGGCAATCCCGGGCTCGAAGCTTGCATGAAGCCGTTCACACTGGTGCGGCGGGTGTCCGTCTTCTTTCCTTTTCACGGGGTGTCTTCTTCATGTCTTCCTGTTCATTTCCTCGCGGCGCTTTGTCCGCCGTTGCGTTGCTGACCTTGGCGCTGAACGCCGGCGCACAGAAGTCGCTGCATCAGCAAGTCGGGCCCATCGTCAACGGCATGTACCCATCGCTCGACGCGCTCTACAAGGACCTGCACGCCAATCCGGAGATCGCATTTCAGGAAGTGCGCACGGCCGCGAAGCTGGCTGGTGAAATGCGCCAACTCGGTTTCGACGTCACCGAGAAGATCGGCGGCACGGGCGTCGTGGCGATCTACAAGAACGGTGCAGGGCCGACGGTGCTGGTGCGCACCGAACTCGATGCGCTGCCCATGGAGGAGAAAACTGGCCTGCCGTACGCGAGCAAGGCCAAGACGCAATCGAACGGCCGCGAAACTTTCGTGGCTCACAGCTGCGGTCACGACATCCACATGGCGAGCTGGGTCGGCACCGCGCGCACGCTGCTCGCGATGAAAGACCAGTGGAAAGGCACGCTGATGTTCGTGGCGCAGCCCGCCGAAGAAACCGTCTCGGGCGCCAAGGCGATGCTCGCCGACGGTCTGTTCAAGCGTTTTCCCAAACCCGACTTCGCGTTCGCGCTGCACACCTCGCCGTCGCCCTATGGATTCATTGGCTACAAGGTGGGTGCGATCAGCTCCAATTCGGACTCGCTCGAGATCACCTTCAAGGGGCGTGGGGGTCATGGGTCGGCACCAGACAAGACCATCGACCCGATCGCGATCGCCGCACGCTTCATCACCGATGTGCAGACCGTTGTGAGCCGCGAAAAGGATCCAGCGGAGTTCGGCGTGATCACCATCGGCGCCATCCAGGCCGGCACTGTGGGGAACATCATTCCCGACGCGGCGGTGCTGCGCGGCACCATCCGCAGCTATCAGCCGGAAGTGCGTGAGAAGCTGCTGGCCGGCGTTCGCCGCACAGCCAACGCGGCTGCGATGATGGGCGGTGCGCCCGAGCCGGTGGTCGAGCTCGTGCCGGGCGGCGCCGCAGTGGTCAATGACGAAGCGGTGGTCAATCGAACGGCGGCGGCGCTCAAGACGGCGTTTGGCGACCCGAAGGTGGTGCAGGTGCGGCCCATCACCGCGAGCGAGGACTTTTCCGAGTTCGTCAATGCCGGTGTTCCGTCGATGATGTTCTTCGTGGGCGTGCTTTCGCCCGAGGATGTGGCGGCGTCGCTCAAGCCCGGCGGCAAGCCTCTGGCCTTCAATCACTCGCCTTTCTTCGCACCGGTGCCGGAGCCCTCGATCAAGACGAGTGTGGAGGCCATGAGCTTGGCCGTGCTCACCACCATGGCACCCAAGTAGCCCGGGTCGCCGTCGCTGGCCGCGCTGCGGTCATGCGATCGGCAGCTGCGGGCGCTATACAGCCATCAATCCGCTGTGATGTTGTTTGCCTTCACGACGGCTCCCCACATCTTGTACTGGGCGCGCGTCATCTCGCCGAGTTGTTCCGGTGAGCCGCCACCGGGTTCGTCACCGCGATCCACAATGCTCTTGACGACGGTCGGGTCCTTCAGGGCCGCATTCATCGCGCTGCTGGCCTTCTTCACGATGTCGGGGCTCAGGCCAGGTGGTCCATAGAGGCCGATGAAGGAGATGATGGTGAAGTCCTTGACGCCGCTTTCCGTGGCCGTGGGCACGCTTGGCAGCATCGGGGACCGCTTCTCCCCCGTGACCAGCAGTGGGCGCAACTGTCCCGACTTGACAAAGGGGGCGACGACGGAGGTCGCGTCGAACATGGCGTCAAGACGGCCTGCCATCAGGTCGACCATGGCGGGGCTGCTGCCTTTGTAGGGCACATGGTTCATCGCCGGGCTGCCCAGGCGTTCGCGCAGCAACTCCATCGTGACATGTATCAGCGAGCCCGGCCCACCGGTGCCGTAGTCAATGCCTTTGCCCGCTTTGGCCCTGGCCTTCACTTCCTCTGCGAACTGCGCATAGGTCTTGATGGGGGAGGTGGCGGGTACCACGAGCACCAGCGGCGACTGCAGCATGACGCCGATGGGCGTCATCTTCTGCGGATCGACAATGCCCAGCTTGGTGTAGACATGCGGCATGATCGTCATCGAGCCATTGCCAACCAGCAGCTTGTGGCCGTCCGGCGGCGCCTTCATCAGTTCGACCGAGGCGATATTGCCGTTGACACCGGCCTTGTTGTCGATGAGCACCGGTTGGCCGAGCGCGCCTTGCATGCCGTTCGTCAGTACGCGTCCCGCAAAATCGGTTTGCCCGCCGGGCGGGAAGCCGACCAGCAAGGTGACCGATTTGGTGGGCCACGTCGTCTGTGCACTTGCGACTGAGCCCACCAATGCACCCAAGCCGAGGGCTGCAATGCCCAGGCAAAGGGTCAGGCGGCGCGCCGTCGGATCAGAGGAATAGTTCGTTCGCATCATCAGGTCCTTCCATCGGCCATGTGTAGAAAACTGCCCCCTGGATCGCGCGCCGCTGCTGCGCAACGTGGGCCTGGTGAAAAGTGATTCTGCGTCAATGCTTTTCCGCGCGATGCGGGGTTAAACCTAGCCAGGAGGCCTCCCGGTTGCGTTGACAGGCCCGTCGCAGGGCCGGCAGAGCAAACGACGTCGTTGGCCGCCAGGCGGCGAGAAGCGGTCGTTGAGACGAGGACATCGACGAGGCGTTCTTCGACGTGCGGGCTGTCTGAGCCCCACAGCCGACCGGGCGAAAGGTGACGGTCCGGCCGGAGATGTGTCAAAGTCGCGCAAGCGCTTCAGATCAGTCGCCGTTGCTCCGGAAGGACACAGTGTTTCGCCGACCCTCCATCACTTTTCGAACGACAGCCTTCGTGACCGTCGTTTGCCTGGCCCTCGTGGCGCTCGACTGCTGGAACAGCTGGAATTCGCGCGCGGAGCAGCTTCAGCAGATGAGCGTTGCGGCATCGAACCTGGCGCGTGCCATGGCGCAGCAGGCGGATGACACGATCAAGCAGGCCGACACCGCGCTGGTCGGCATTGTCGAGCGCATCGAACACGACGGCACGGAGCCGGCAGCCGTCGCTCGGCTTCGCAAGGTGCTCGGCATGCAGGTGACCGAACTCCCGCAACTCGACGGACTTCACATCTATGACAAGGACGGAAACTGGGTCGCGAACTCCCGGCAGATCGCGCCGCAGAATCTGAACAATGCGAGCCGCGAGTATTTCGTCTTCCATCGCGAGCACGAGGACCGTGGACCGCACATCGGTATTCCGGTGAAGAGCCGGACCAACGGCAAACTGCTCGTTCCCGTTTCCCGGCGCATCAATCACGCAGACGGCAGCTTCGCCGGCGTGGCGCTTGCGACGATCGACATCGACTTCTTCTTGAAGTTCTACGACAGCCTCGACATAGGGCAGGCCGGCGCCGTTGCGCTGATCCTCGAGAACGGAACGATGATGACCCGCCGGCCATACAGCACCGACATGGTCGGAAGAAACATGCTGGGAACGGGCCTCTTCCAGGCGTACGTAGCTCAGGGCCCTGCCGGGACGGCCGAAATCAAATCGGCGCAGGACGGCGTCACGCGATTGAACAGCTTCCGGCGTCTCTCCAACTATCCGCTGTTCGTTGCCGCGGCCCTCTCCAAGGACGAGATCCTGGCCGCCTGGTGGCGGGAAACGCTCTGGCATACGGGCGGCGTCACGCTCCTGACGTTGATCGTCGGCTTCGTGGGATGGCGGCTGGTGAAGCAGATGGAACTGCGAAGCAAGTCCGAGGCCGAACTGCGGCGGGCGCGCGACGCGCTGGAGACGCTCAACAAGACCTTGAACACCCTCGCCATGGAGGACGGTCTCACGGGGTTGGCAAATCGCCGGCAGTTCGACGTGGCGCTCGACAGTGAATTCAGCCGAGCCATGCGCAACGCGAGCACCCTGGCGCTCATACTGATCGATGTCGATTGCTTCAAGCAGTACAACGACATCTACGGTCATACGGCCGGGGATGAGTGCCTGCAGACGATCGGGCGCACGATCGCAAGCGTCGCATCTCGCCGTCCGGGAGATCTTGCTGCCCGGTACGGCGGCGAGGAACTGGCCGTGCTGTTGCCCAATACCGATGTGGCCGATGCCGCCGTCCTGGCGGAGCGAATCCGCAGCGCGGTTCGTGACCTGGAAATCGTGCACGCCGGGACCCCCGACGGCTTCGTCACGCTGAGCGCCGGTGTGGATGCGTTCAGCCCCGCAGTGACCTCGGGACCACCGAAGACGTTGATCCAGGCCGCCGACAAGGCCTTGTACGCGGCCAAGATGGGAGGGCGCAATCGCGTGTGCACGGCGATGCGACCGAGCGCTGCGTAAACAAGTCCCTGAGATATGTTCGTCGATGGCCCCCAGCAGTCGACGAGCCTTGCCAGCAAGGAGTTCTTTGGTTGTAGCAAGAACCAAAGAATCCCGTTCATAGACGCCGCCAGCGAAAAATCCCTTGCCATGGTCAGCCCGCGCAGGCTGAATCCGGGCATCAGCAGCTTTTGATTTTCGGAACACCAGCCTGTGCCGAACGAGTCCGCTCATGTCATCTCGTCGCCGGACGAAGCGTTGAGGCGCCTTCCTCCGGACGAGGTGCTGTCTCCGCTCATCGCGGACTGGGCGCGCGCGGGCAAGCGCCTTGCTGTCGTCTGCGACATCGATCTCGATCGCTTCAGCGAACTCAACCAGCGCCTGGGCATGGCGGGCGGCAATGCCGCGCTGGTCGAAGCGGCCCGTCGCATCAAGGCCCAACTGCCGCGCGAGTCGCTATTGGCGCGCATTGGCGGAGACGAATTCGCGGCCGTCTTCGCCGGACTGGGGTTTTCGCAATGCCACGAGGTGCTGGAGCGCATCCTGGCGGCGCTGGCCGAACCCTGGCAATGGCGGGGCCGCACCGCCCACCTGGGCGCCAGCCTCGGCGCGCGGATGATGGACAGCACCGGCCCGGCGCCCGAACTTGCGTTGCGCGATGCCCAGCATGCGGCCTTCTTCGCCAAGCGTGCCGCCGACGGCAAGGTGCATTATTTCGACGCCCCGCAGGCGCAGGCCGATGCGCAGGTCGTGCGCGAGCGCCAGCGCATCCAGGAGGGGCTGGCGCTGGGCGAGTTCTTTCTGTGCTACCAGCCCAAGGTCGACATGCGCCGCGGCATCGTGGTGGGCGCGGAGGCGCTCATCCGCTGGAACCATCCGCAGCGCGGCCTGCTGCAGCCGATCCATTTCGTGCCCCTGCTGGAGGACGACGCGCTGGCCGAGCAGGTCGGCGAGTGGGTCATCGCCACGGCATTGCGGCAGTTGTACGACTGGCTCGAGGTGGGCCTGCGCATGTCGGTCAGCGTCAATGTGAGTCCGCTGCACATGATGCGCCACGACTTCGTCGACCGGCTCACGCAGCAACTGGCACAGTACCCGAAGCTAGGCCGGGGTGCGCTGGAGCTCGAGATCCTCGAGACCACGGCCATCAGCCAGTTCGCCACGGTGGCCCGCTTCGTTGAGGCGTGCCAGGCGCTCGGCGTGGCGGTGGCCATCGACGATTTCGGTACCGGCTATTCGTCGCTCACGTACCTGCGCCAGCTGCCCGTGTCGTCGGTCAAGATCGACCAGTCGTTCATCCGCGACATGCTCGACAGCGAGGCCGACCGCGCGATCGTGCAGGGCATCCTGCTGCTGTTGAAGGCGCTCGGACGCACGGCCGTGGCCGAAGGCGTCGAGACGCTGCACCACGGCGAGGCCTTGCTCGCCATGGGCTGCACACTGGCCCAGGGCTACGGCATCGCGAAGCCGATGCCGGCGGATCAGATGCAGTGCTGGGTGGCCGAGTTCGAGCGCGCGCCGCCGTGGGGCCGCGAGCAATCGACGGACGACTGAAGGTCCGCGCGCCGACCCGTCCTCAGAGCAGCGGCGTGTAGGGCGACACCAGCGGACGCAGCGTCGTGCCGCTCGGCACGCCCAGCGTGCCCGCACCGTCGAACACGTAGCGAAGGTACACGCCGCCCGTCAGCTGGCGGTAGTTCTGCGCGTTGTTCAGTCCGATCGAGCCGCCCAGGAACATCTTGGGCGCGAGCTGGTACTCGAGGATCGCGGCCAGGTTGTAGGCCACGCTCACGAAGCTCTGCGGGCTGCAGTACGGGCTCGCAAGAACTGCAGGGACGGGCGGGGATTCAAAGACCGCTTTCGCCGGAGTTGCCGACGCTCAAGTCGCTCGCTGCCGATGCATGCTTCGCTGCGCAGCAGACAAGCCCCGCGGCACCTGCGCGCAAGGAAGGCGAGATGAGGATGAGTTCCTCACAAGCCACGTTGTCGATCGCTGGTCCTTATCTTCTTAAGTAGCGAGGACCTTGCGAAATTCGTGCTGCTTCAGGTCAACCCGAGCGCTCGCAGCTTCGCATCGGCGGCGGAGTAGGGCCGCTCGCACACGATCTTGTCGGAGCCCGGGGCGAACTCGAAGGTCGCGGCCATGCGGATGCGGAACGTTCGACCGGTCGCGTCGAACAACTTGCCATTGGCATGCAGCGGACCCAGGTGCGTGCCGCTGAGCCAGAACTCGACCAGCACCGTGGCCCCGTCGGCGGCGATGGCGATGATCTCGTTGGCCAGGTCGGGAAAGGGCGTGCGCGAGCTGCGGAAATAGCCGCGCACTTCTTCCTCGCCGTCGAATACCACGCCGCTTCCGTGCATCTCGTAGCGAGGATGCTGGAACGTGTCGATCACCGCATCCCACGCCTGCGTGCATTCGAGCGCCATGTGATCGCGCACGGTCTGGATACGTGCCGCTTGAAGCGTTGCTGTGTCCACGGGGTCTCCTGCGTGTTGCTGAACGGATTGAGCCATCGCCGTCATGGCGTGGGAGCGGCGGCGGCGTTTTCGCCCATGCGGCGAATCGGGTCCTTGCCGTCCCATCCCTCGGCTGCGCGCCGGATCTCGCGGAAGTACTCGCCCTTGCCGCCGGCCATCTCGGAGATTTCGAACATGCCACTGGGCAGGTCGGGATGGACGAAGTAGGCGAAGCGACCACGCATCCCCATGCGGCCGCTGTGGCCCTCGACGTAGCCCATCGACAGCAGGTGCTGCACGGCCTTGTCGAAGCCGTCGTCGGTCCAGTAGGCCAGGTGCTGGGCGCCTTCGCCGCCGCGGCGCAGCGAATCGAGATAGAGCGACGGCGCGTCGTCGCGCTGCTGGATCAGTTCGATCTGCAGGTCGCCGGAGTTGGCCAGCGCAATGGACAGCCGGGGCAGGCGCGAGGGCTTGCCGTAGTAGGTGAACTCGGTGGTGCCGACTTCTTCCTTGTAGAACCACGGCCCCACGCCCAGCGTGCGTGACCAGTGGGCCATGGCCTTCTCGATGTCGTGGACGACATAGCCGACCTGGCGTGCGCCGCCGAACAGCATGCTCATTGAATGGACTCCTTGGTGCCTTGGTGATGCGCTCAGCGCATGTACGCGCCGCCGTTGACGTCGAGCGTGGCGCCCGTCATGAAGGACGACAGGTCCGACGCCAGGTAAAGGCATGCACTCGCAATGTCTTCGGGCTGGCCGACCCGGGCCAGCGGGAACGTCTTGCCCAGCGCATGCTTGTTGTCGTCGGAGTTCGCGCCGCGCGAGAAGTCCGTCATGATCAAGCCGGGCGCGACGGCGTTGGCGCGCACGCCCTGCGGCCCCAGCTCCTTGGCAATGGCGCGCATGAAGCCCAGCACGCCGGCCTTGGCGGCGCAGTAGTGGCTGCCGCCGAACACCCCGCCGCCTTGCTGCGCGGACATCGACGAGATGCAGATGATCGAGCCGCTGCGCTGCGCGACCATGGTGGGAATCACGCACTGCGCCATCTGCAGGGTGCCGCGCAGGGCGATGGACACGACCTGCTCGAAGTCCTCGGCGGTCACTTCGAGCACGCCGCGCTTCTGCGTGATGGCGGCGTTGTTCACCAGCACGTCGATGCGGCCCGCCCATTGCAGGGCGCGCGCCACCGCGGACGAACAGGCGCCGGCATCGCGCACGTCGCAGCCGATCCCGATGTGCTCCGGTCCGATCGACCGAGCCGCTGCTTGTGCCTCTTCTTCGTCCAGGTCGAGCAGCGCTACCTTGGCGCCGTGCCGGGCGAACAGCCGCGCCGTGGCCAGGCCGATGCCGCGCGGGCGCGAGGCACCGGTGATCAGGGCCACGCGGCCCTGCAGCAGCGGGAGGAGGGCGGCGTCACTCATTGCTGATGTTCGCGGCCTTGGCGATCTGCTTCCAGCTTTCGATGTCCGCCGCGGTCATGGTGCGCAGCTCGTCGCTGCCGACGAAGGCGGCGGTGATGCCCAGGTCCAGCAGGCGGGTCTTCACGTCGGGCATCTCGAGCACCTGCTTGAGCGCGGCGGAGAGCTTGCCGACGATCGGCTTGGGCGTGCCGGCGGGTGCGTACAGTGCCCAGCGCAGCGCGCCCATGCGCTTGCCCGCGAAATCGATGCCCTCGTCGTCGTAGCTCGACACGTCGGGCAGGCTGGGCGAGCGCGAGGTGCAGGCGGTGATCGCCTTCACCTTGCCGGACTTCACCATCGGCGAGCCCGACGCCATGTCCACGTAGGCCAGCTTGACGTGGCCGCCCAGCATGTCGGTCTGGATCTGCACCACCGACTTGTAGGGGATGTGGCTCATCTGCGCCTGCGTACGCAGGTTGAACAGCTCTCCGCAGAAATGGCCGGTCGAGGCGATGCCCCAGCTGGCGTACTGCACGCTGCCCGGCGACTTCTTGGCCAGCGCGATGAGCTCCTTGGCGTTGTTCGCCGGGAAATCGTTGGTCGCGATGAGCAGGATCGAGGCGGTGCCGACCTGCCCGATGGGTGCGAAGTCCTTGACCGAGTCGTACGAGAGCTTGGGATTGCTCGCGGGCAGCAGCACGTGCGTGGTCGCGCCGCCGATGCCGATCGTGTAGCCGTCGGCCGGCGCCCGGGCGACGAAGTCGGTGGCGATGGCTCCGCTGGCGCCCGGCTTGTTGTCCATCACGAAGACGCCCTTGATCAGCGGCGCCATCTTGTCGGCCAGAAGCCGGCCGAGCGCATCGCCGCCGCTGCCCGCCGCCGAGATCAGGACGAAGCGAATCGGCCGTGTCGGATAGTCTGCCGGCGTTTCGGCATGGGCGGCGAACGCGAGGCCCGCGAGCGCTGCAATCCACAGTTTGCGCATGGTGTTGTCTCCTTCTTTGGGATGGTGGGATACCGGCCTACAGGGACAGGCCGCCGTCGACCACCAGCTCCAGGCCCGTCACGTAGCTCGATTCGTCGGAGGCGAGGAACAGCGCCGCATTCGCCACGTCCCACGCCGTGCCCTGGCGGCCCATGGGGCAGCGCGCGTTGCGCATCTCGCGGCCCACCTGCGCCTCTTCGTCGTTCTTGAACAAGGCGGCGGCGTGGGGGGTGTCGATCAGGCCCGGCACGATCACGTTGCAGCGCACTTGGTGCTGCGCGTACTGGCGGGCCACCACGCGTGTCATGTGGTTCAGCGCCGCCTTCGAGGTGCTGTACGACAGGAACTGCATCGGGCTCCACTTGCGGCTCGCGATGGAGGAGATGTTGATGATGGAACCACCGCCCTGGCGGATCATGTGCGGCACCACCTCGCGCGCCGTGAGCATGGGGCCCTTGAGGTTGATGGCGTGCACGCGGTCCCAGGACTCTTCCGTGACCTCGAGCAGCTCGCCGAATTCCTCGATGCCGACGTTGTGGTGCAGCACGTCGATGCGGCCGAAGCGCGCGACGCAATGCGCCACCATTCGCCCGATCTGCTCGCTGCTGCGCACATCGGCCTCGAAGGCTTCGGCGATGCCGCCGATGTCATGAATGCGCTGCACCGACGCCGCAGCGGCTTGGGGCGAACGGTCGGCACAGAGCACTTTCGCGCCTTCGCGGGCGAAGGTGACGGCGCAGGCGGCGCCGTTGCTGATGTCGCTGCCGACGGAGCCGGCGCCGACCACGAGCACCACCTTGTTCTGGAGGCGCTGCGTCATGGGGCGGTTCTCGTTTTCTTGCGGGCGGCAACGGCAACGGCACCGGTGGCGGTCTTGGCGACCGGGCCGCAGGATTCGCGCAGCACCATCTGCGTGGTCAGGAGAATGCGTTCCTGCTCGAGCGGTGCCGTGCTGTCCAGCCGCCGCAACAGCAATTCGGCCACGGCGGTGCCGACCGCTTCCAGGTCCCAGGTCAGCGACGTGATCGCCGGACTGAAAAGCTGCGACAGGTCGGTGTCGCCGATGCTGACGACGCTGACGTCGTCGGGCGCCAGGCGGCCCGAGTGGCGCAGCGCCTGCAGCACGCCCGACAGGATGCGGGTGCCCAGGCAGAGGAAGGCCGTGGGCGCCGCGGGCGAGCCCAGCAGGGAGAGGGCTTCGCTGAAGGCGAAGTCCATCGCCGACTTCTCCGCGCGGATCAACTTGGGGTCGGGCTGCAGGCCGCGCTCCGCAAAGGCATCCCTGTAGCCCACGATGCGCTCGCGGCCCGGGCGCAGCACGCTGCCGGGCGTCAGCAGCGCGATGCGCGTGTGGCCCAGGTTCAGCAGGTAGCGCGTGGCTTGAAGGGCGCCGTTGTAATGGTCGACGTGCACGCCCGCGTTGTCGCCCTGGAAGTCGCGGTCGAGCGCAATCACCGGGCCGTCCGCCGCCAGCTGGTCGAGGTATTCCGGGGTCTCGGTCTGGCAGGGGCCGAGGATGAGCCCGTCGACGCGTCGGCGCCGGAACAGGTCGACCAGCGTTTTCTCCCGCTGCTCGTCGTTGTGGGTGCTGGCCACCAGCAGCGCATAGCCGGCTGTCAGCAGCCGCGATTCGACCGCCGTGATGATCCGCGCATACAGGGGGTTGGCCAGGTCCGACACCAGCAGCCCGACCACGCCCGTGGAGCGGGTCCGCATGCTTTGCGCCACCGCGTCGGGGGTGTAGCCGAGGTCGCGTGCCGCCTTGGTGACCGCTGCGATGGCCTGTTCGCTGACACGCCCCGTGCGGTTCAGCGCGCGCGACGCGGTGCCGATGGCCACGCCGGCGGCCTTGGCCACTTCGCGGATGGTGACCTTGGCCTTCATGCCGGCACCTTGGCTTGCGCGAGCGGGGCAGAAAAGCGCTCCGCGCCTGGCTCCAGCGGCACGGCCGCGCTGTTCAGAAAAAAGGCAGCCATGTGATAGAAGCTCGACGCGAAGATGAGCTCGATCACCTGCGCCTGCGGCCAGCCCGCGCAAAGCGACTGCCAGGTCTGATCGGACACCGTGGAATGGTGGTGCAGCTCGTCCACCATCCGAACGATCAAGCGCTCCTTGTCGGTCCATCGCGTCGGCGACAGCGCTTGCCAGTCGGCGCTTTCGGTGAGCTCGCGGACCTGCGCGGCATCGAGCTCGCATTGGTCCGCGTAGATGCTGACATGCATCCCCCACTCGTACTCGGACCGCGTGAGTGCGCCGGTGCGGATGATCGCGATCTCGCGGTCGCGCTCGGGCAGCGCGCACTGGAACAGCACCACATGCGCCATGGCCTGGAAGGCCGGACCGAGCTTGCTGTGATTCGCGAGCGCCAGCCGAAGGTTCAAGGGCGACAGGCCTTTGAACGCGGTGCTTTGTATCGCCGCAGCGACCTCGGGTTCGTAGGGCGGTGGCCGCAACGGCAGCCGTGCGGAAGGTGAAGGAGAGAGAAGTGCGGCGCCGGTCATGGCCGCAGTTTGAGATGGATGTGGAAACGTTTCTACAGTGATAACCCTGAAAATTTACAGATACAGATTCGCTCAAGAATCAAATAGAAAAGGGAAAAAGAGAAAACGGTTCCACACCAGGCAGATGGCCGATGACGTGACATTTGGGAGCGTTCTTCACCGTGGCGATGTACGCGGCGCCGCGCGGCCAGGCATTGGTTGCGCATCGGGGCTATTTCTTGCCCCCAAGGAGTTGAAATGACTTTTCCCAGAGCCGCTCTCAAGTGGGTTGCCGCAGGTCTCGCAGCTGCCGGCGCCTTGTTGACGGTTGCATCGGCCAACGCGGGCACCAGCTGGTCCATTGGCGTGAACCTGCCCGGCGTGGTCGTGAGTGAGCCCGCACCGGTCTATTACGAGCCGGCGGCTGTCTACTCGCGACCGGCTCCGACCTATTACCAGCCTGCACAGCCGGCCTACTCGGTCCCTGCACCTGTCTACGACGAACCTCGGTCTCGCTGGGAGGAGCGCCGCGCGCAACGCTGGGAAGAGCGCCGGGCGGAGCGCCGTGAATGGCGTCGCCGGCAATGGGAGCGCGAGCAGCACCGCCGCTACTACGAGGATCGCGACTGATGTTGTTGGCAACGTCGATCCGCGCGCGTCTCCCGAAAAGCTGCTGCAGCAAGCGCGCCTCAGCCGTCAGGGCTTGAGGGCCTCACTCGCCGCAGCGCGAATCCGCTCCGCCGATTGCCGCGCGCGCCGCATGATGCCGCGCGTGTCGTAGGCCAGCAGCCGCCCGTTGCGCTTCACGATGCGGCCGTCGACCATCACGGTGTCGACGTTGGCGGCGCTGCCGCTTTGCACGATGGCGGTCTCGACGTTGCCGACCGGGCCCATGTTCAGGTCCTGCGTGCGCACCAGGATGAGGTCGGCGCGCTTGCCTTCGGTGATCGAGCCGGTGACGTCGCCCAGCCCCATCGCGATGGCGCCGTTGAGGGTCGCCATCTCGATCGCCTCGGGCACGCCGATCGCCTTCGACTGCGCGCTGGGCGTCCCGGCCCACGGCACGCCCAGGTTCCAGGTGAAGCGCATGGCCTCGAACATGTCCGGCGGTGCGATGGAGGTCGCATCGCTCGACAACGAAATGGTCAGGCCCGCGTTGCGCATCGCGAAGAGCGCGGCGCGCGCATCGCCGGTGCTGCTGAGCCGCAACTCGGAGTGCGTGGCAAAGGACAGCGGCGTTTTCGTGCGCGCCATGGCCGCGAGGTCGGCCGTGCTGGCGGGCACGTAGTGCGCGAGCATGAAATCCGGGCCGAGGTAGCCGCGCCGTTCGTAGTCGACGGCATCGACGTTGTTCGGTGCCTCCTGCGGTGCGTGGATCGCAACGGGCAATCCACTGGCCTTGGCGGCCTTCATCTCTTCGTGGAACACGGCGTCGGTGCTCTGCTGCGGGCCGCGCAGGTTCAGCCCCAGGTGCACCAGTCCGTCGAAAGGCGAGCGCTCGCCGAACCATTCCCGCCGCACGCGGGCCAGGTCGTCGTAGCGGTTGAGTTCGTCGGCGGGCATCTTGTCGACGTGGCCGTAGGCGTAGCGGGCGCGCAGCAGCGCGTTCTGGTGCGCACGCAGCTCGGCATCGGCATGGGCCGGGGAGCGCGTGTTGTGCGACCAGTTGTGCACGGTGGTCGTGCCGCCGTTCGCCAGCTCGGCGCAGCCCAGCATCACGCTGTTGTAGAAATCGTCGGGCGTGTACAGGGTCGAGGTCGCGTTCTTGGCGGGGTAGTACGAGAAGCCGCCGTCGCTCGCGGTGAAGCTGCGGCCGATGGCGCTCCACATGTGATAGTGCGAATTGACGAAGCCCGGCATGACGATCATGTCGGTCGCATCGATGATCTCCGCGCCGGCCGGTGCGCTCAGGCCCCGCCCGATCTTCTCGATCACGCCGTTGCGGACCCACACGTCGGCACGCGGCAGCACGCCCTTGGCGCGGTCGACCGTGATGACCGCGCCGTTGCGGATGAGGTAGCTGCCGCGGCGGATGCCAGGCGATGCGGGCGCGCGCGCGGTGCGGGCCGACACCGACGCCGAGCCGACGAGCGCCGGCGCACCGGTGGCGGCGACCATCAGCGCCCCTGCAAAACGGGTGAAGTCTCTTTTGGTTGTTTGCATGTCCAGACCCAGTAGTTGCCAGTGATTGAAGTGATGGAAAGAAGAGGAAGCGAAAGCCCGCTCAGTACGCCTTGAGAAGAAACGCCGCGGTCATTGCCAACCCCGTCAACACGACGAAGCCGCGCACCACCTCGGGTTTCAGTCGCCGGGCCGCCATGCCGCCGGCATAGCCGCCGACCGTGGCACCGAGGGCCATCCACAGCGCGTAGGTCCAGACAATCGCGCCACTGGCCGCGTAGATGGACACGGCGATCAGCGTCAGGATCGCGGAGACGAAGTTCTTGATGCCGTTCATGCGCCCCATGTCGGTGTGTCCCAGCGCGCCGAGCACGGCGAGCAGCAGGATGCCCAGGCCGCCGTTGAAGTAGCCGCCATAGACGGCGACTGCGACGATGCCCAGGTCGGCGAGCCAACGGCCTCGCGGCTTGTGGCTGTTGTCGGCGGTGGCGATCCTGCGGCGCACCAGGCCGGGTCCGATCGCGAAGAGCAGCGTCGCGGCCAGCAGCAGCCACGGCACGATGCGGGCAAAGGCATGGTTCGAGGTCGACAGCAGCAGCGCTGCACCGGCCGCGCCGCCGAGCACCGAGAGCACACCCAACCGCAGGAGCGAAGGCGACATCGGTCCCGACAGTTCCTTGCGCAATGCCCAGGCACCGGCCAGGTAGCCTGGCAGCAGCGCGGCGGTTCCGGTGGCGTTGGCCGACACCAGCGGCACGCCGACCATCGCCAGCGCAGGCAGCGTCAGAAAACTGCCGCCGCCCGCCACGGCATTGAGCGCACCGGCCAGGGCCGCGGCGCCGCCGAGCAGCGCCCCGTCGAGCAACATCACGGCTTGCGCGCCGGCAGCGACATCCGGTCGGTGTGCAGCAGCAGCGTGAGCCCCACACCGATCGCCGCCAGCAGCGTGATCTGCACCAGCCCGGCCGTGCTCCAGCCGAAGCGCGAGGCAATGCCGCCGATGACGAAGCCCGCGACCGCGCCCGCGCCGTACAGCGTGGTGACGAACACGCCCGTGGCGCGGCTCGTGAGCGAGGCATGCACCGCCTTGATGTGATACCCCGCCAGGTTCACGTAGAGCACGCCGCTCACCACGAAGCCCCACGCGAAGGACAGCGCCGACTGCACCACCATGTCGGTGGGTCCCGAGAACATCAGGAAGCCCAGCAGGCCGGTGCCCACGAAGCTCGCCGAGAGCACGAGCTTGGGATGGAAGCGGTCGCCGAGCCAGCCGCCGAAGATCGATGCGAACACGCCGAAGCCGAAGGTGCTCATCACGCGGCCGGTGTCCGACGGCGTGTAGTGCAGGTGCTCGCGCAGGAAGGTCGGGTACATGCCCAGGTAGCCGTAGATGCAGAGCCCGCCGATGACGCTCATGCCGGTCAGCAGGGCGGTGTTGCGGTTCCACAGCGTGGTGGCGCCGCGCTGGTCGGTGCGCCCGCCGGTGGCCGCCACGTTCTCGGTCATGCGCTTGCTCACGGTGAGCGCGATGATCGCCATGGCCGCGAAGCCCGCCACGCCGAACACGATGAGCGGCAGGCGCCAGTCGCGCTCGACGCCGATCAGCTGGCCGCCGAGCAGCGGCCCCAGGATCGCGCCGATGCCGAAGGAGAAGTTGATGGCGCCCACGGCGGTGGCCCGGTAGCGCGCGAAGTAGCTCGCGGCGATGGCGATCACCACCGTCAGTTGCATCGCCTCGCCGATGCCGGTGACGGCCCGGTAGACGATCATGTCGGCGAAGCCGTGCGAGTAGGCCGCCAGCAACGTGCCCAGCGAGAAGATCGCAATGCCGATCTGCAACACCGTCTTGCGCGACAGCCGCGCCAGCAGGTAGCCCGTCGGGACGCCGGCCACCGCCATGCCCAGCGTGAAGATGGTCGACAGCAGGCCGGTGTCGGCCAGGCTGAAGCCGAACTCCTTGCGCACGTCCGCGGCAATGAGCGGAAAGATCTGCCGGTCCATCGCGTTGAGCGCGTACGAGGCGAGCAGCACCAGGAACATGCCGATCTCCAGCGCAGTGATGGGCGCCTCGCGGCGCGCGCCACCGGCGGCTGGGGAAATGACCGAGGTTGAGGAATGCACGTGTCGTCTCCTTCTCGTCGAGCGAGAAATCTGTTTGTTGTTCGTTCGTTGCACGGGGCCGCCGGCGCTGTGCCGGCGAAGGGTCAGGCCGCGGTGGCTGCGGTGCTGGCGGCGCCGTACCAGTCGAGGATCTGCTCGCCTGTCATGAAGGCCACGTCGTCGTGTTGCTGGATGTGCGCCAGCGCCTCGCGGAAGTAGCGCAGGCGATGCGGCGCGCCCATGATGTACGGATGCACCACCAGCGCCATGACGCGGGCCGAATCTTTCGCGTCTGCGTAGAGCTGTTCGAACTGGTCGATGGCGCGGTCGCGGTACTCGCTGGCCTTGTGGTGCTGGATCAGCATCATCGCCACGTCGTTGCATTCCTGCGTGTAGGGCACGTTCACGATCGAGCCGCCGTCGCGTGTCTTCAGCCGCACGGGTTGGTCATCGAGCACCCAGTCGCACACGTACTCGTAGCCTTGCTCGGCCAGGATGTCGGGCGTGTGCCAGGTCTCCGTGAGCCCCGGGCCGAGCCAGCCGCGCGGGCGCTTGCCGGTGTAGGCGCGGATGGCCTCGGTGGTCTTGGCGATGTCCTCGACCTCGTCGGGCACCTTCTGCATGTTGCGCTGCCCGAAACCGTGGCCGATGAATTCCCACTGGCGCTCTTTCGCGGCCTTGGCGATGGGTTCGTAGGCGCCGATGGCCGACCCGTTGATGGCGAGCGTGGCGTTGATGCCGAGCGCGTCGATCACTTCCAGCATGCGCCAGAAGCCGACGCGGTTGCCGTACTCGTGCCAGGCCCAGTTCGGGATGTCGGGCATCGGCGAGCCGCCGGCCGGTGGCGTCAGCACGGTGCGGGGCATGGTCTCGTCGATATTCCATTCCTCGACGTTGACGATGACCCAGACGGCCAGCCGCTTGCCGCCGGGCAGCTTCAGTGCGGGACGGTCCGCGATGGAGGAGTACGAGATGCGTTCGAGTGGTTTCATGGGGTCTCCGTGTGCTGCGGTTGCGGGCTCAGACGATCTCGACCTGCAGGGGCGCGAGCCCGTCGATGCGGCCGGTGAGCTTGTCGCCGCGTTGCACCGGGCCGACCCCTTCGGGCGTGCCGGTGAAGATCAGGTCGCCGGGCAGCAGGCGGTATTGCTTGGACAGCTCGCTGACGATTTCATGGACGTTCCAGATCATCTTTTCGAGCACCGAGTCTTGCCGCACCGCGCCGTTCACCGAGAGGTTGAGTGTTCCCGAACGGATGTGCCCGACCTTCGCCACCGGATGGATCGGGCCGCAGGGCGCCGAGTGGTCGAACGACTTGCCCTGTTCCCACGGCAGGCCGCGCTTGTTGCATTCGCGCTGGCGGTCACGCCGGGTCATGTCCAGGCCTGCGGCGTAGCCAAAGACGTGGTCAAGCGCGGTGTCGGGCGACACGTTCGATGCATCGCTGCCGATGGCCACGACGAGTTCGAACTCGAACTGGAAGTCGTCCGTCAGCGTGGGGTAGGGCACGCGCCCGTCGGTCACCACCGAGTCGGATGGCTTCTGGAAGAAGAACGGCGGATCGCGCTCGTCGCCTTCCTTCATCTCCCGGATGTGGGCCAGGTAGTTGCGGCCGACGCAGTAGACGCGGCGCACCGGAAAGCGCTGGTCGCTGTCCACGATGTCGATGGAGATGGGCTGGACTTGAAGGGCGTCGCTACGGGTATCGGTCGCGCGCTCGGCCGTCGGGTGGGGGGACATGGGTTTGTCTCTCTGGATGGTTTGGAAAGGAGTGGCTAGAGTCTAGGAACGAGGCCTTCTCACCTCAACGCGCAGGCTTGCGCAAAGATATGCAATCCTTGCGATCTTGAGATCCGCTCTTCATGCCACCCACGCCTTCTCCCGACGAATTCGTGCCGCCGCCCCGCGCCGGCGCCGCGCGTGCCGCCATCAGCAACTACACGATGGCGGCGCGGGCACAGCGCGCCTATTTCGGCATTCACGACCAGAGCAACTGTCTGCCGAATCCGGTGCCGCACCGGCACGAGTACTTCCAGATCTACGTCAACACGCGAGGCGAGACCACACACTACATCGGCGGGAACCAGCGCGCCATCGGCGCCGGCACGGTGAGCTTCGTGCTGCCGTTTCTGGTTCACTACATTCCGAACGCGGCCGACGGCGTGTTCCATGTGATCAACATCAGCAAGGACTACCTGCTGCCGTCACTGGACCTCGACGTGTTCGAGCTGTCGGAGGTGCCGCTGTCACGCGCGCCCGAGCTCGCGCCTTTCCGGTTCCAGCATTGCCTGGATTTCCGCTTCGATGAAACCGAGACCCAGCAGCTGCAGGCGCTGTGCGAACGCATGGCACAGGAAGCGCAGCGGCCGCCGGGCGAAGACACCGCCAGCCACCTGCTCATTCGCAGCCATCTGCTCCACCTGATCGGCATGGTGTGGCGGCGCTACGGCGATGAGTTTCGCAACTGCGAGGCGCAGGGACTGGCCCTGCAGTCGTACCGGCCGGCGGTGCTGCGCTGCATCCGCTACATCAGCCGCAACCTCGCGCAGGAGCTGAACCTGGCGGACGCGGCGCATGCGAGCCATGTGTCGCCCACGCACCTGGCGCATCTGCTGAAGAGCGAGACGGGCAAGACCTTCCTGGAGCTGGTGACCGAACGCCGGATCGAGCGCGCGAAGACGTTGCTGGTGTTCACTGGCGCCTCCGCGGCGGAGATCGGCGAGAGCACCGGCTTCGGAGAGCCCACGCAGTTCGCGCGCCGTTTCGGACAGATCGTGGGGGCGACGCCTTCTGCGTACCGGCGGCAATTTCAGCGAGGTGGGAATCGGACGTGGGACTGACGGGCGCGGTGCTTCCTGGCATGCCCGGTGGCAGGCGGCCGCATCGCCTCCCTGTTCGACAAGTCGATTTCCATGCATGAAATTCCTGCCGCATAGGACTTGGGTCCCATGCGCGCGCGCGGCGGACCGCCGCGGCGAGAAAGCTACTGCGGCTCGTCGTCCATGCGCGGTTGTGACTCTCTCGTGAGTGTCTTGGCCAGCAACCGCAAGGTGCTCGCAGAGGCTGCCGTGGCCTCGGACAGAACGGCCCCGCGCCGGTAGGCCAGTCCCAGGTCCATCGAGGGCACCGCGCTCGACACCACCGTCCGGCGGATGCGCCCGCCATCGTGCGACCACGGGCGAAACACCAGGTCCGACAAGATGGTCACGCCCACGTTCTGTGCAACGAGGCTGCGCACGGCCTCGATCGATTTGGTGCGGAACACGACCTTGGGCTTGAGCTTCATTGCGCTCCAGTAGCGGCTCACGGTGTCCACGTGCTCGTCCATGTCCAGCAGCACGAAGGGCATCTGCGCGATCTCGCGCAGCGGCACCGACTTCTGTGTCACCAGCGGATGATCGAACGACGTCCACAGGCGGCGCTCCGACTTCAGCAGGTTCTCGCGGCGGATGTCCGGCGCGCGCGAGAGGTTCGACACCAGGACCACGGCCAGGTCGAACTCGCCGCTGCGCAGGCCGTTCTCGATCTCGAGCCGGTTGCGCTCCACGGGCTCGAACTCGACCAGCGGAAGTTGCCTGCGCATCGCGCCGATGATCTTCGGCAGCATGTATTCGGACACGGTGTCGGTGATGGCGATCTGCACCCGCCCCTCGACCGCCGACACCGAGTTGCGCGTTTCCTCCACTGCCGCCTCGAGCGTGTGCAGCATGTGCTCCGCGTGCCGAAGAAAGCCTTCGCCCTGCACCGTGAGCCGCAGCCCGTCGGAGTGCCGCGTAAAGAGCTGCACCTTCAGCGTCGACTCCAGGTTCTTGAGCGACGTGGTCAGCGACGGCTGGCTCACATAGCAGCGCTGGGCTGCGCGGGACACCTGGCCCGTGTGCGCTGCAGCCACGAAGTGTTGCAGCTGCTTGATCGTTATCGACATAGACACATCCTATATCGCTCTATTGAAAATAGAGATTATGAATTGTCGATGGCAATTCCTAACATCCGGGCAGCACGCCATGTCAGGCGTGTGACGAGGACGCCCACCGTTCCAGAAGCAGTAGCAGCAGGAGACCCACCATGCCATCGACATCACACACTTCCGCCGGCCCCGGCGCCCATCCTCCGGTACTCCAGGAGGCCCCGGCCGAAGCCGGGCTGTTGAGCCGCCTGGGCCTGCGCTTCACCGCCTGGGCCGAGCGCTGGTTTCCCGACGCCTTCGTGTTCGCGGCCATCGCCGTGGTGGTGGTCGCAGGCGCCGCGCTGCTGAACGGATCGAGCCCGCAAGCGGTGGCCAAGTCTTTCGGCGACGGCTTCTGGAGCCTCATTGTTTTCACGATGCAGATGGCGCTGGTGGCCATCGGCGGCTACGTGGTGGCGACCTCGCCGCCGGCCGCGCGACTCATCCGCAAGCTGGCCGCACTGCCCGTGTCGGGGCGTCAGGCCATCGCGTACGTGGCGGCGATCAGCATGATCCTGTCGCTCTTCAACTGGGGCATTTCGCTGATCTTCAGCGCGCTCTATGTGCGCGCGCTGGCCGGCCGCCTCGACCTGCGCATGGACTACCGCGCCGGCGGCGCGGCGGCCTACCTCGGCATGGGCGCGACCTGGGCGTTGGGGCTCAGTTCGTCGGCGGCGCAGTTGCAGGCCAACGCCAGCAGCCTGCCCAAGAGCATCCTGGACATCACCGGCGTGATCCCGTTCAGCCAGACCATCTTCCTGTGGCAGTCGGTCGCCATGGCGCTGGTGTTGATGGTCGTGTCGGTGGCCATCGCGCTGTGGTCGGCGCCCGACGCGAAGCACGCGGTCACGGCGCAGGACCTGGGCGTGGACCTCACGGAAGCCAAGCCCGCTGCCGCCGAGCCCGCCGGGCGCCGCCCCGGCGAGTGGTTCGAGCGCAGTCCGCTTCTCACGCTGCTCCTGTGCGCGCTGGGCTTCGGCTGGCTGGCGCAGGAGTTCATGGCCAAGAGCCCGCTGATCGCGATCTCGGGCCTCAACACCTACAACCTGCTGTTCCTCATGATCGGGCTGCTGCTGCACTGGCGCCCGCGCAGCTTTCTGGACGCGGTGTCGCGTGCGGTGCCGTCGACGGCGGGCGTGATCATCCAGTTCCCTCTGTACGGTGCCATCGCGGCCATGCTGACCGGCGCCAAGGGCGACGCAGGCATCACGCTGTCGGACCGCGTCGCGCATCTGTTCGTGAGCATTTCCAGCGTCGACAGTTTCGCCGTGGTGATGGGCGCGTACTCCGCCGTGCTGGGCTTCTTCATTCCCTCGGGCGGCGGCAAGTGGATCATCGAGGCGCCCTACGTCATGCAGGCGGCCAACGACCTGAAGGTCCACCTGGGCTGGGCCGTGCAGGTCTACAACGCGGCCGAGGCGCTGCCCAACCTGATCAACCCGTTCTGGATGCTGCCGCTGCTGGGCGTGCTGTCGCTGAAGGCGCGCGACATCGTGGGCTTTACGTTCCTGCAATTGCTGGTGCATGCACCGCTGGTGCTCTTCATGCTCTGGGCCTTCGGGCGCACGCTGAGCTATGTCGCGCCGGTGATGCCTTGAGCCACCCAGATTTCGGATGCAAGTGATGACGACGACGGCGCCCACGCAAACCAAACAGGGCTACTGCACGCTCTGCCGTTCGCGCTGCGGCACGCTCAACGAGGTGCAGGGCGACATGCTGGTGTCGGTACGGCCCGACGCCTCGCACCCCACCGGCCAGGCGATGTGCATGAAGGGCAAGGCCGCGCCCGAACTGGTGCACAGCCCGCACCGGCTGCGCTACCCGATGCGCCGCACCCGGCCCAAGACCGAAGCGGACCCGGGCTGGGTGCGCATCGGCTGGGACGAGGCACTGGCCGAGACCGCGCAGCGCCTGGGCGCCATCAAGGCCGAGAGCGGCGCCGAGTCGGTGGTGTTCGCCGTGACCACGCCCAGCGGCACGCCCCTGACAGACAGCATCGATTGGATCGAGCGCTTCGTGCGCCTCTTCGGCAGCCCCAACATCTGCTACGCGACCGAGGTCTGCAACTGGCACAAGGACTTCGCGCACGCCTTCACCTTCGGCTGCGGCATGCCTGCGGCCGACTACGCGCAGGCCGATCTGATCGTGCTGTGGGGGCACAACCCCGCGAACACCTGGCTGGCGCAGGCCAATGCCATCGGCCGAGGCCGCGCGAACGGCGCGAAGATGGTGGTGATCGACCCGCGCCCCACGGCGCTCGCGCGGCAGGCCGACGCTTGGCTGCCCGTGCGGCCCGGCACCGATGCGGCACTGGCGCTGGGGCTGATCCACCTGCTGATCGCGGACGCGCGCTTCGACGAAGGTTTTGTGCGCGCGTGGACCAATGCCCCGTTGCTGGTGCGCGGCGACAACGGGCACTTCTTGCGCGAGCAGGACCTGTGGCCCGATGCCCAGGGCAACCGCTTCATGGCGTGGAACGACGCACTCGCCTGCGCGGTGCCCTATGACACCGAGCAGGCGGCGCAAGCCCAGGACGGAGCCCACTTTCGCCTGCGCGGCGCGGTCGAGATCGACGTGGGCGCACATCGCTTGTCGTGCGCGCCCGCCTTCGAACTGCTGGCCCAGGGCTGCGCCGCCTACACGCCGCCGAATGTCGAACGCATCACCGGCGTTGCGCAAGCCTCGCTGCGCGCGGTCGCTGAGCTTTTCGGCACCTGCCGCCGCGTGGCCTATCACGCCTGGACCGGCATCGGCCAGCACACCAACGCGACACAAGCCGAGCGCGCGGTCGCCACGCTGTATGCGCTGTGCGGCAGCTTCGACCGCATCGGCGCGAACCGCGTTCGCGTCGGTCCGCGCGTCAACGCCGTCAACTCGCTCTCACTGCTGCCCGACGCCCAGCGCGCCAAGGCCCTCGGCCTGGCCGAGCGCCCGATCGGCCCTCCCGCACACGGGTGGGTGACGGCGCGCGACACCTACCGCGCGATGCTCGAAGGCGAGCCCTACAAGGTGCGCGCGATGATGGCCTTCGGCACCAACCTGCCGGTGTCGCAGGCCGACACCGCGCTCGCGCACCAGGCGCTGTCGCAGCTCGAATTCCACGTGCACTGCGACCTGTTCGAAACACCCGCCGCCCGGTACGCCGACATCCTGCTGCCGGTCAACACGCCCTGGGAGCGCGAAGGCCTGCGCATCGGTTTCGAGATCGACGACCGCGCGGCCGGCTGGGTGCAGTTGCGTCAGCGCATGGTGACGCCACGCGGTGAATCGCGATCCGACAACGACGTGCTGTTCGACCTGGCCGTTCGCCTGGGCATGGGTGACGGCTTCTTCGGCGGCAGCCTGGACGCGGGCTGGAACCACATGCTCGAGCCGCTCGGCCTCACGGTCGACCAGTTGCGCGCCCGGCCCGAAGGCATGGCCTGCACCATCGACGCGAGCGAACAGAAATACGCCCGCGCCACGCCCACCGGCGTGCGCGGCTTCGACACCCCGACGCGCCGCGTCGAGCTCTATTCCGAAACCCTGCTGCGCCACGGCCAGCCGCCGATCGCCACCTTCGTCGAGCCGGCCGACACGCCGCGCGATGCGAAGGCCACGCGCCAGGGCCGCTTTCCCTATGTGCTGAGTTCGGCCAAGAACGGCTTCTATTGCCACAGCCAGCACCGCAGTCTGGCCTCGCTGCGCAAGCGCGCGCCCGATCCGGTGGCCGAATTGAGCCCCGCGCTCGCGGCCGCGAAGGGCATCGTGGACGGCGACTGGATGCGCATCCGCACGCGCGTGGGCGAGGCCCGCTTCGTCGCACGCGTCACGCCCCAGTTGGGAGACGACGTCATCGTGGCCGAGTTCGGCTGGTGGCAGAGCTGCCCCGAGCTCGACCGCGACGGCCTCCCGGTCGAAGGCGCGTTGGGCAGCAACTTCAACGCGCTGATATCCGCCGACAGTTGCGACCCGGTGAGCGGCTCGGTGCCGCATCGCTCCTTTCTCTGCGACATCGAACGCGACCCGGCGACAGAGATGCGGCAGCGCAAGTGGCCCGGCTACCGTCCGTTCCGCATCAGCGAACTGCGGCCCGAGGCCGACGGCGTGCTGGGCATCCACTTCGAAGCGGTCGACGGCGGCGAACTGCCCGACTACCGACCCGGTCAGCACGTCGAGATGCAGTTGCATCTGGACGACGGCACGCAGGTCACGCGCGCCTACTCGCTCACGGGCGCGGCCGAGGTGCCGGGCCGGCGCAGCTACAGCGTGGCCGTGCGCCACCAGCGCGGCCGCTCGGCCGACGGTACGCCGCACGAGGGGCGCGTGTCGAGCCATCTGCACCGCGCGCTGAAGGTCGGCGACACCCTCGCGCTGCGGGCGCCGTCCGGCGGCTTCGTGCTGCCGCGCCACTCGCCGCAGCCGCTGGTCTTCTTCGCGGGAGGCATCGGCA
Organism: Variovorax sp. YR752; assembly: GCF_943372545.1. NCBI lineage: Bacteria > Pseudomonadati > Pseudomonadota > Betaproteobacteria > Burkholderiales > Comamonadaceae > Variovorax > Variovorax sp. YR752. The sequence goes on from NZ_CALRZC010000049.1 coordinate 34,276, forward strand.
TCACGCCCTTCATCAGCCTGCTCGAATCGCTGCCCGACGGCGCGCAAGGGCCGGCCATCTGGCTCTACTACGCCAACCAGAACGGCACGACCCACGCGTTTCGCGAGCGCATTGCGCAGCACGGCGCGCGCCTGCCGCAGTTGCAGGTTGTCGACCACTACAACGCACCACGGCTGCAGGAGCGGCAGGGCATCGACTACCAGTCGGACCGCTTCATCGACGCGCGCGTGGTGGACGACGCGTTGATCGCGCAGCGCGCCCGTTTCTACCTGTGCGGACCGCCGGCCATGATGGACGCGGTGACCGCCGGCCTCGTGGCGCGGGGCGTTCCGCGCTTCGACATCTTCAGCGAGGTCTTCCGCTCGCCCACCACGCCGCCCACCGACAGCGACCAGCGCTTCACCGTCAGCTTCGCGCGCTCGGGCCACGTTCCCGCGACGTGGACGCCCCGGCAGGGCACCTTGCTGACCTTCGGCGAATCGCTCGGCGTGCAGATGGCCAGCGGCTGCCGCGTGGGCCAGTGCGAGAGCTGCGCCGTGCGCCTGCTGAGCGGCAAGGTGCGCCACCTGCACGGCAGCGAACCGGAAGACCCGGCCGTGTGCCTTGCCTGCCAGGCCGTCCCGCTCGAAGACGTGGTGCTCGAGGCCTGACGGCCGGCACTTTCAATCACCTGATTCCATCCGCGACCTCATGAAAATCATCGATACCGAAAGCACCCGCCGTGCATTGCCCTTCGACCGCCTGATCCCGGCCCTTCGGGAGATGTTCATCGCCGGCTGCGAGGTGCCCTTGCGGCACACGCATTCGCTCCAGGCCGAAACGGACGCCTCGCCCCGCACCGTGCTGGTCATGCCGGCGTGGCAGCACGACCGCTACCTGGGCATCAAGACCGTGACCATCTTCCCGGACAACGCGCAGCGCGGCCTGCCTGGGCTGTTCTCGACCTATGTGCTGTACGACGCCAGCACGGGCGAGCCGCTGGCGCAGATCGACGGCAACGAGATCACGTCGCGCCGCACCGCTGCCGCATCGGCCCTGGCCGCGTCCTACCTCGCGCCTGTCGACGCGCGCAGTCTGCTGGTCGTCGGCTGCGGGCGTGTCGGCCGCCTCATTCCCGAGGCCTTGCGTGCCGTGCGCCCCATCGAACGCGTGGTGGTGTGGGACCGCGACGAATCTGCGGCGAAGGCACTCGCTGCGCGGCTGTGCGCGCAGAACATCGAGGCGGCCGTTGCGCCGGATCTCGCCAAGGCGGTGAACGACGTCGACATCGTGAGCTGCGCCACGCTCGCCACGCAGCCGGTGGTGCAGGGCGCGTGGCTGCGGCCTCGCAGCCACCTCGACCTGATCGGCAGTTTCACGCCGCAGATGCGCGAAGCCGACGATGCCTGCTTTGCGGGCGCACGTCTGTTTGTCGATACGCAAGAAGCGTTGAAAAAGAGTGGCGAACTGCTCGGGCCGATGTCGCGCGGCGTGTTCGCTGCCGACGATGTGGCGGGGGAGTTGGCCGACCTGGCCGCGGGCCGGATTCAGGGGCGCGCCGATGGTGATGGGCGAACCGTCTTCAAGGCCGTGGGCACCGCCTTGGAGGACCTGGCCGCCGCAGTGGTGGTCTACGAGGCTTCAGATTCGAACTGAGGCACTTGCCTTGGCGGGCCGCTAAGCCCTGGGCGCCGCCTGCACGGGTGCGGCAGGCAAGCCTCGCGCATGCGCCTTCAGGCAGTCAATGAAGTCCATGAGCGTGACCGAGACGTGCTCGCGGTTCCACACCACAGTGATGGGGCCGAAGCGGATGTTCGAATCAATGGCGACCTTTCGGAACAGCCCCAGCGAGGCCATGTAGTCCGCCATGGATTCCGCGCACACGCCGACATAGTCGCCCTTGTGCAGCAGGGCCTGCATCATGGCCAGCGAAGCGGTTTCTGCCTTGGGCACCAGCCACGAGGCCTGTTGCTCGATGAGGTAGGCATCCATCTGGATGCGGGTGAGCGTGCCAAGGGGCGGCATCACCCATTGCTCGCGCAGCACGTCGGCAAAGCCCAGCGGCTGGTCGCTGTGCCAGTGCTTGCTGCCCTGGCCGATGACGATGCTCACCTGGTCGTCGAAGAGCACGTGGTGCGCCAGCTGCGGCTGGTGCGCCCTGGCATCCAGAACGCCGATCACGGCATCCATGGCACGCGTGTCCAGGCCCTTGAGCAGGTCGTCGAACAGCCCGTCGTGAATGGACACGGCCACATCGGCATGGCGCTGCTGGAATGCGGTCACGGCTTCGGGCAGGCCGCCGGCGATGCCGGCCCAGACGCTGCCCACGTTCAGGCGCGGCACGCGTCCCGCGGCCACCGCATGCATCTCGCGGCCGGTGCGGACAATGTCGCCCAGCACGGTGATGGCCAGCCGCTTGAGCAGATGCCCCGCGGGCGTCAGCTGCACCTTGCGTCCGCGCACCACCAGCGGCGTGCCCGCCACGCGTTCCAGTTCCGCCAGCCAGTGCGACATGGCCGATTGCGTCATGTGCAGCCGCGCCGCCGCTTCGGTCAGCGTGCCCGCCTCGTCCAGCACCAGAAAGGATTCCAGATGCCGGACCTTGATGCCCCGGGCCCAGGAGAGGCCTTCTGAACGCTCGATCATGAGTAAACCTTCATGGTTCCATTTTGCATTTTCACTAGGTGGATGGCGGCGTTGTCATGAAAATTACTTCATCTTTTATGTCAGACCCTCAGAGGAATTCCTGTGCCTGAAGCAATCACGAACGTCTACAAGATCCTGATGGGTGTCGCGGTCGCGGCAGTCACAGCCACCACGGCCACCACCGTGTTCGCGCAAGCCTCCTACCCCAGCCGGCCCGTGCGGCTGGTCGTCTCGCAGGCCCCGGGCGGCAGCAGCGACACGATCGCGCGCCTGTGGGCCGAGCATGCAGGCAGGGCCATCGGCGCCACCATCGTGGTGGAGAACAAGCCCGGCGCGGGCGGCATCATTGCTGCACAGACCGTGCTGAATGCGCCCGCCGATGGCTACACGCTGCTGTTGGGCAGCGTGTCGCTGATGGTGCTCAACCAGTTCACCTACAAGCCGCTGCCCTACAACCCCGAGAAGGATTTTGTGGGCGTGACCATGCTGACCACGGTGCCGTTCGTGCTGTCGGCCAATCCGGCCACGGGCATCAAGACGCTCAAGGACCTGACGGACAAAGCCAAGGCGGCGCCCGGCAAGCTGAACTTCGCGTCCGCCGGCCTGGGCAACTCCACCCATCTCGCTGTCGAGTTGGTGAGCAATGCCCTGGGCATTTCGATGACCCACATCCCTTACAAGGGCGAGGCCGACGGCATCCTGGCCACCATCGGCGGGCAGACCGAAGTGATGGCACCGGTGTATGGCACGGCGCTGCCCCACATCAAGAACCACAAGCTCAATCCACTGGCCGTGTTGTCGCCGCAGCGCACCCCCGAGCTGCCCGACGTGCCCACGCTGGGCGAGCTGGGCGTGAAGGGCTTCGACAACATGGGCTGGAGCGCAGTGGTGGCGCGCGCCGGCACGCCGCCCGACATCGTGGAAAAGCTCAACAAGGCGACTGCCGCCTTCCACAAGAGTCCCGACGTGCAGGCCAAGCTCAAGAGCATGGGCGTGATCGCCATGTCGGGCCCTTCCGCGCTGGTCATGGAAACGGCGGCGCGTGACACCAAGGCCTGGGGCCCCACGCTCGGGGCGCTGAACCTCAGCGCCAAGTAAACCGGCGACCCGCGCAAGCGCCGCTCCCTTTTCCTCCCATCTCCACCCCTTGCCGTATCGCGATGCAGCAAGGGGTTCGTCAGCACAAGTCATGAAAAAAGAAGCAATGGTGGTCTGCCCACAGCCGGAGGCCGCCGAATCCGGCATCGACATCCTGCGCGCAGGCGGCAACGCGGTGGACGCCGCCGTGGCCACCGCGCTGGCCCAGACGGTGGTCGATCCGCTGATGTGCGGCATCGCAGGTTTCGGCACCGCCGCCGTGTACCTGCCCGGCGCGCAGGTGCACGAGTATTTCGACTTCCACTCGCCCGCGCCGCTGGCGGCCAGGGAAGACATGTGGGAGCACCTGCTGGAGGGCGAGACCAAGGACGGCTTCGGCTTCATCCTCAAGGGCCGCGTCAACGACATCGGTCCCCAGTCCATCGGCACGCCGGCCACGCTCAAGGGCCTGGAGGCCATGCACCAGGCGCACGGCCGACTGCCGTGGCGGCAGGTGGTGGAGCCCGCCATCCGCTGGGCCGCGGACGGCTACTTCGTGCGCCCCGGCATGCACGCCTTCTGGACCGACGAGCCCACCATGGGCCGCGTCGGCAACCTGGAGCGACTGCAGTACTGCGAAGACAGCCGCCAGCTGTACTGCCGCCCCGACGGCCGCCCCAAGCCCATCGGTGCGCCGCTGCGCAACGAAGGCATGGCCGCCGTGCTGCGCCAGATTGCCGAAGAGGGCGCGCGCCCGTTCTACCAGGGCGACCTGGCGCACAAGATGGTGGCGCACCTGCAGTCGCTGGGCGCGCTGATCACGCACGACGACCTGACCCGCTACCAGGTGCAGCGCAACGCGCCGCTGGTGGGCCGCTACCGCGACCGCACCATCACCACCAACCAGCCCCCGGGCGGCGGCGCCATGCTGCTGCAGATGCTCAACATCCTCGAGCACTTCGATCTGGCAGGCCTGGCGCACAACAGCCCCGCCTACCTGCAGACGGTGTGCGAGGCCATGAAGAAGGCGACGATCGATAAGGACCGCTGCATCGGCGACCCGAAGTTCTTCGACGTGCCGCTCGACCGGTTGCTGTCCAAGGACATGGCCCGCGACGTGGCCGAGCAGATCCGCACGGGCCATCGCTTCAACGTGGAGCGCGTGAACCCCGGCGCGCCCGTGCCGCGCGACACCACCCACCTGAGCGTGGTCGACGCCGACGGCAACGCCGTCTCGCTGACCCACTCGCTCGCCATGCCCTCGGGCATCATCACGCCGGGCATGGGCTTCCTCTACAACGGCTGCATGGGGGTGTTCGACCCGCGCCCGGGCCGCGCCGGCAGCATCCAGCCGGGCAAGAGCCGCTTCACCTCGTCATGCCCCACCATGACCTTCAAGGACGGCGAACTCGACGTGGTGCTCGGCGCGCCCGGCGGCACGCAGATCGCCATGGGCGTGCTGCAGGTGCTGCTCAACGTGATCGACCACGGCATGGAAATGCAGGCAGCCGTGTCGGCGCCGCGCTTCTCGTCCACGAGCAATTCCATCGACGTGTGCAACCGCATTCCGCGTTCCACCACGCGCGCGCTGGAAGCACAGGGCTACGCCATCGGCCGCAACCCGTACAACTACACGATCGGCTGGGTGCACGGCGTGCAGGTCCAGGCCGATGGCCTGCACGGCGGCGCCGACCCCGGCCGCGATGGCGTGGCGTACCGGCTGCGCATGGACGCGGCGCACTGATCGGTCGCGAGGCCCGTCAATCCGCGGCAGGCACCGGCCAGTCCCGCAGCTTGCCCGGGTTGAGCAGCCCCATCGGATCGAAGCGCTTCTTCACCTCGATCACTTCAGGCGGCAGCGGCCCGCCGGCCTTGCCGTCTTCCACGATGTTCACGTGCGGGTTGTTGATGTGCACCTGGTGCGCGCGGTGGATGTCGATGATCTCGTTGAGCCGCGCCTCGGTGCTGAAGCGCACCAGCTGCAGCCCGCTGCAGGTCAGCAACCCCGCCACGTTGCGCAGGAACTCGACGTGCATCAGGACCTCGCCGCCCAGCAGCTTCTCCATCTCGATGATCTGCGCGACATGTTTTCCGGGAATGAACCCGCTCTGCAGGTAGGTCAGCGTCGGGTCGATCTTCAGCGCGTGCAGCGTCGTGTGGTTCCAGGTGAACTCCATGAGCGTGCGGTTGCTCTTCTGCACCTCGGCCGCGGTCTTGCGGTAGCCGACGGTGCCGCCGTGCGCTTCCACCAGCAGCATCATCGCGGGCTCGTTCGACTCGGCCACCAGCGACAGCACGGTGTGGCAGCCCTTGGGCAGGTGCGCGGCCAGTTGCGCGAGGTGGTCGGCGACGGGCGCGGCGAAGAAGGTCACGCCACGCTTGACGATGCCCGGCGCGTTCGCGAGCTTGTCGGCGAAGTTCAGCGCGCGCTCGAAGCTGTCGAAGGTCACCAGCGTCTCGAGCCACGGATGGGCTGGTGCCAGCGCGATCTCCAGTTCCAGCACAAGGCCGTTGGTGCCCCACAGGTGGTGCATTCGCATGGCGTCGGGGCCGCGCAGCTCGACCACCTGCGGCTCGGCCTCGATGGTCATCGCGCGGATGCCGATCACGTTGCCCGGCGCACTCAGCGGGCCGTAGTTGATCGAGCCCACGCCGCCGAAGCCGCCGCCGAAGAGACCGCCCAAGGTCGCGCTGCGGTAGGTGGACGGCACGCAGCGCAGCTCCTGGCCGGTGGGCTTGGTCTGCTTCTCGAGCTCGCCCAGGCGAATGCCGGCCTGCGCGCGCGCCACGCCGGGCTGCACCCACAGGCAGGCGTTGTAGCCGGTCATGTCGAGCACCACGCCACCCGCGAGCGGCGTGGTCTGGCCGTAGTTGCCGGTGCCGCTGCCGCGGATGGTGATGGGCACGCTGCGGCGCGCGCAGGCGCCCACCACGGCGCGGATTTCGTCCTCGGTGCGCGGGCGCACCACGACGTCGGCGCGCTTGTCTTTCAGCTGGCGCGTGAGCACCGGGCTGAACCACGAGAAGTCTTGCGACAGGCGCGTGACGCGGCCCTCGTCGGTGATCCAGTCGAGGTCGGGGAGTTCGAGCAGCAGTTGTTCGATGGTGGAAGCGGGAGCGTTCATGGTCAATGTCAATCCTGGGAAAGTTCGCTCGCATGCCACGAGCCCAGCGCCACCTTGGTGAGCCAGGCCATCAGCACGAAGAGCGCGACGCCGGTAAGAGAGATGAGCAGCAGGGCTGCGAACATGCGCGGAATGTTCAGCTGGAAGCCCGCCTGCAGGATCTGGTAAGCCAGCCCCGCGCCCGAACCGCCCGTGCCCGCGACAAACTCCGCTACCACCGCGCCGATGAGCGCCAGGCCGCTGGAGATGCGCAGCCCGCCGAAGAAATACGGCAGCGCGCTCGGAATGCGCAGGCGCACCAGCTGCTGCCAGCGCGTCGCGCGGTTCAGCTTGAAGTAGCTCTGCAGGTCGGGGTCGATGCTGCGCAGGCCCAGCGTGGTGTTGCTGATGATGGGAAACAGCGCCACCAGCGCCGCGCACACCGTCATGGCCGCCACCGGGTTCTTCACCCAGATGATGATCAGCGGCGCCACGGCCACGATCGGCGTGACCTGCAGCAGCACCGCATAGGGAAAGAGCGCGGTCTCGATGCGCTTGCTCTGCACGAACAGGAACGAGATGAGCACGCCTGCCACCGTCGCCAGCGCGAACGACAGCACCGTGATCTTCAGCGTGACCAGCAGTGCGCTGCCCAGCGGCGCCCAATCGGTCACCAGCGTCTGCATCATGAGATAGGG
>NZ_CALRZC010000050.1:0-41547 GCF_943372545.1 Variovorax sp. YR752
AGCACCAGCGTGTCGGCCGGGGCGAGATGGTCCTCGCCGCGGTAGCGGAAGCGCTCGACACCGGCCTCGATCGCACCCAGGCCGAAGGCCTCGTGGGTGTGCGGCTCGAAGGCATGGCGCACGATGTGCGCGCGGTACAGCTCCACGCCCGGGCGGTGCACGGGGCGCTTGAACTCGGCGGCATCGAGCGGGTGCTCGAAGGTGTCGGGAACGGCTTGCATGGCGGCGCTGCGCCGCGGATTGTGCGCCGCCGCGGCTGATCTTCGGCAAGGCAGGGGCCGATGACGGCCACCAGAATGACCGCTCCCCGATCACGCAGGAGTGGCGAACATGGTGACCTCCCGCAATCTCCGTTGCCGCGCAAGCGGCCTCGCCGTGCTGGCCGCGGCCCTGCTTCTGGCCGGCTGTGCCGCGGTGGAGGTGAGCAACCGCCAGCCGGCCCAGGAACTGGCGCAGGCAGCCCGCCCGCCCGGCTCTGTCTACACCGGCTGGCGCGTCTTCCAGGAGCGCTGCGCAGGCTGCCACGGGGCAACGGCGGCCGGCACGGCGCAGGCGCCCGACCTGCTCGAGCGCGTGCGCACCATGGGCCCGCGCCAGTTCGTCGGCCGGGTGCTGAACCGCTACGACTGGGGGCTGTCGGCCTCCCAGACGGGCAGCGAAGGTGCTGCGCGCGAGGCGCTGGTCGAAGAGATCATGCAGCGGCGGCAGGGCGCGCTGAACATGCCGGCATGGCGCGAAGAGCCGCGCGTGAATGCGCACATCGCCGATCTGTACGCCTACCTCTCTGCGCGTGCCGAAGGCCGCCAGGGGCCGGGCCGGCCGGCGCCGTAGCCGGCCGCACTGCGCGCGCTACTCCGCTGCGTTGGTGGCGATCCGCTGCGGCGGCAGCTTCCACGCGCCGCTGCGGATCTGCGCGTGCGTCAGCCGGCGCACCTCCACCGGCGCGATTCCAGAGATGCCGAGCTTGCGCGCCGCGGCGCGGCTGAGGTCGATGATGCGGCCGGGCTTGAACGGGCCGCGGTCGTTGATCCGCACCACCACCTCGCGCTTGTTGCGCGGATTGCGCACCACTGCATAGCTGGGCAGCGGCATGGTCTTGTGCGCGGCGGTCATCGCGTGCATGTCGTAGACCTCGCCGGTGGCCGTGCGCCGGCCATGGAACGGATGGCCGTACCACGAGGCGATGCCGCTCTCGACCAGTGGAACGTCCTCGTTCTCCGGCTCGTAGAGCTCGCCCTTGATCTCGTAGGGCACGTTGGGCGCACGCTGCGGGATGGCGACCACGCGCGGCACTGCATCGGGTGGGTCGCGGCGCGGCGCGGGCTTGGCCGCCACCGGTGGAGCCGCTGCCACTGGTGGCGGCGCCGGTGGTGGTGCGGGGGCAGCCACAGGCTCGGCTGCTGCCCCCGGCCATGGCAGGGAAATCGCCGGCAGGCGCAGCGAGCTGCAGCCGCTGGCCAGTGCGGCGCTGAGCAGCGCGGCGCCGAGGCGCAGGCCACGCGGGACTGGAAGACTGTCCATGGCGGCAGTGAACGGCAGCCCGGCCGGCCGCTGCAGCCGCGGAAACAGTTGTGCGCCGTCATCCGTGACAAGCGCCCGGAACGCGCCGGCACGATGGGGGGAGGTGCAAGTAACCGCAACAGCCGGCTGCGGCGTGCGCGCCACAGCGAAGGCCGGCGCGCTGTCATCCCGAGTGCGGATGCCCGGCGCCGCGCGGCACGGAATGCTGCACTCCCGTCATCAGGAGTGCGGCCATGTCCATCAGCGTCAAGACAGAGAACGTGAGCACCCCCTCGCCGGTGCGGGTGGAGATGACCGATGCGAGCGGCGCGCATGTCGAACTGGTGCTGCTGGTCGGTGACCAGAAGCCCATCCGGCACGCCTTCGACACCACCGAAGGCACGATCAGCGCGCCACTGCACCGCCTGCGCCGCGGCGACCACCCCTGCACGCTGGTCGTGCTGGCGCTGACCCACAAGGACAACCCGAACGGCCGCTACGACGTGTCGGTCAAGGTCAACGGCCAGCCGGCGGCGTCCGCGAACGGGAAGATCCCGGCGGGCCGCGGCAACGACACCGGGCGCGGCGACTTCGTGCTCTCCGTGCTCTAGAAGCGCGGCTGCAACAGGTAACACCCGCGGCCTTGGGTTCGCCGCGTGCGCGCCGATAAAGGTGTCGACACGTGAAGGAGAACCCCATGTCGACGTCGACCGCGGCCGCCTCGGCCTTCCAGTCCGCCAACCCGCATGCGCTGGCCACCATCCTGGCCGCCAGCGAGACGCAGCGCATCATCGCCGCGACCGACATCTTCGACCTCGCCGGCACCAAGCTGTGGGCGCGCAACCAGCCGGTGTCGGCCGAGCTGCAGCGCAAGCTGCTCGACCGCAAGCTGCGCGAACCGCTGGAGAGCTGCCTGATCGCCGAGGATGGTGTGACGGGCGCGTCGCTGGCCGACAGCCTCGAACGACTCGTCGAGGGCGACGCGCGCCTCGCGCCCATGCTGCGCCCGCATGCCGCCAAGCTGCTGCGCGAGGTCGCCCACCTGCCGCTGCATCCGGTGGCGCAGCTGCTGCTCAGCGCCGGGCGCGCGGCGCGGCCGCAGGCCTTCGACCACGCCATCGCCGCGATGGGCCTGGCCGGCGCGCTGATGGTGGCGCATGGCGGGCAGACGCCGGAGATCCGGCTGGCGATGCTCGCCGGCCTGCTGCACGACCTCGGCGAGATGTACATCGACCCGCTGCACGGCGAGGCCGAGGCCGACCGTGAGCTCGACCCGCTGAGCTACCGCCAGCTGGTCGTGCATCCGCACGTCGGGCTGCTGCTGGTCGCGCAGCTGACCAACTACCCGGGCTCCGTTGCCCGCGCGGTGGCCGAGCACCACGAGCGGCTCGACGGTTCAGGCTACCCGCACGCACGCCAGGGCGAGGGCCTGTCGCCGCTGGGCCGGCTGATGGCCGTCACCGACGCCGCGCTGGCCGCGCTGCGCGGACCGCACGAGCAGCTGCTGCACGCCAGCATCGCGCTGCGCGCCGTGCCGGGCGAGTTCGACATGGCCTGGGTCGGCCAGCTCGCCCGCGTGGCGCGCGAGCAGCCGCCGCTGCAGCCGGCCATGCTGCCGGCCGAGATCCGCGCCCGCCGCGCCGCGCTCGAAGAGGTGCTGCAGGCTGCCGAAGACGACACCGCGCTGCTCACCGTCGGCGCACGCTCGCCGGACATGCGGGCCGCGCTCGAGCTGGCGCAGTTCCTGATCGGCCGGCTGCGCGCCGGCTGGAACGAGAGCGGCCTGTGGAGCCCGCAGGCCGCGGCCGGCAGTGATGCCGCCGAGGTCGAGGCGATGGAGGACGAGCTGTACTTCCGCCTGCGCGGCGTGCAGCGCGCGGTGATGCTGCGCGCCGGCGTACTGCTGGCCGACGAGTCCGCCCGGCTGAAGGCCTTGTGCGACTCGCTGCCGATGGGGCGCTCGGCCTGAACGCCCGCAGCGGCGGCCGCTCCACCGGCGCAAAAAGGCCCCCGACGCTTGCGCCTCGGGGGCCGAAAGGAGCGCAGCGACCGGCCGCCGCGCTCGTTGCTGGTTCAGTGGTATTCGGGGATCAGCGCACCTTGCCGGCCTTCCAGGCGTCGAGCAGCGTCTGGTAGGCGATGGTCTCGCCCTTCGGCTTCTCGTTGGCCAGCTTCTTCCACGGCGCGCCCTTGTCGCTCAGGTACTTCGACGGGTCGGCCTTGGCGTTGAGCTTGGGCGCGCAACGGGCCATGCCGGCGCGCTCGAGGCGGCTCATCACCTGGTCCATCTCCTCGGCCAGCGTGTCCATCGCCGCCTGCGGCGTCTTCTCGCCGGTCACCGCCACCGCCACGTTCTTCCACCACAGCTGCGCGAGCTTCGGGTAGTCGGGCACGTTGGTGCCGGTCGGCGTCCAGGCCACACGCGCCGGGCTGCGATAGAACTCGACCAGGCCGCCGAGCTTGGGCGCCAGGTCGGTCATCGCCTGCGACTGGATGTCGCTTTCGCGGATCGGCGTCAGGCCGACGATGGTCTTCTTCAGCGACACCGTCTTCGACGTGATGAACTGCGCGTACAGCCACGCCGCCGCGGTCTTGTTCGCATCATGCTCGGCGAAGAAGGTCCACGAGCCGACGTCCTGGTAGCCGTTCTGCATGCCCTGCTTCCAGTACGGGCCGTTCGGGCCGGGGGCCATGCGCCACTTCGGCGTGCCGTCGGCGTTGACCACCGGCAGGCCCGGCTTGGTCATGTCGGCGGTGAAGGCCGTGTACCAGAAGATCTGCTGCGCGATCTGGCCTTGCGCGGGGACCGGACCGGCCTCGCCGAAGGTCATGCCGGTGGCTTCCTTCGGCGCGAACTTCTTCATCCAGTCGACGTACTTGGTCAGCGCGTAGACCGCGGCCGGCGAGTTGGTCGCACCGCCGCGCGAGACGCTCGCGCCCAGCGGCGTGCAGCCGTCTTCGCTGGCGCGGATGCCCCACTCGTCGACCGGCTTGCCGTTCGGGATGCCGATGTCGGCGGTGCCGGCCATCGACAGCCAGGCGTCGGTGAAGCGCCAGCCGAGCGACGGATCCTTCTTGCCGTAGTCCATGTGGCCGTAGATCGGCTTGCCGTCGATCTCCTTCACGTCGTTGGTGAAGAACGCGGCGATGTCCTCGTAGGCGCTCCAGTTCAGCGGCACGCCGAGGTCGTAGCCGTACTTCTTCTTGAACTTCTCCTTCAGGTCGTCACGCGCGAACAGGTCGGCGCGGAACCAGTACAGGTTGGCGAACTGCTGGTCGGGCAGCTGGTAGAGCTTGCCGTCCGGCGCGGTCGTGAAGCTGGTGCCGATGAAGTCCTTCAGGTCCAGGCCGGGGTTGGTGAACTCCTGGCCGGCGCCCGCCATGTAGTCGGTCAGATTCATGATCTTCCCGTAGCGGTAGTGCGTGCCGATCAGGTCGGAGTCGGAGATCCAGCCGTCGTAGATCGACTTGCCCGACTGCATCGAGGTCTGCAGCTTCTCGACCACGTCGCCTTCCTGGATCAGGTCGTGCTTGACGGTGATGCCGGTGATCTCGCTGAAGGCCTTGGCGAGCGTCTTGCTCTCGTACTCGTGCGTCGTGATCGTCTCGGAGACGACCGAGATCTCGGTCACGCCCTTGGCCTTGAGCTTGGCGGCCGCGTCGACGAACCACTTCATTTCCTCGGCCTGCTGGGCCTTGCTCAGCGTCGACGGCTGGAACTCGCTGTCGATCCAGCGCTGGGCGACTTCGCCGCCCGCAGGTGCCGCGGCCGCAGGCGATGCGGTCGCTGCCGGGGCCTGGGCGGCGGGTGCCGCCGGCTCTTCCTTCTTGCCGCAGGCCACCAGCACCAGCAGGGCTGCGGCCATCGCGGTGTATCGCAGTTTCATGTCCATCTCCTCATTCTTCGACTTCCCCGTGTGCGTTGGTGTCAACACGGCCCCGGGGAAGCTCCGGGCCGGATTGCGAAAACAGCAGGCGCGTCAGCCGCGCCGCATGATCAGTGCGAGCAATGCCATCGAGAGCAGGAAGCTGATCCAGATCGACGGCTCCTGCGCCAGGCTCAGCCACGTCATCAGCTTCTCGCTGACGGCGACGAACGCCAGGTTGACGTACGCAGCGCCGAGCAGGCCGATGAACAGGCGGTCGCCGCGCGTGGTGGCGATCGGCAGGAAGCCGCGCCGCTCGACGGTGGGGGACTTGAGCTCCCACACCGTCATGCCGATCAGCATCAGCACGATGCAGGTGAAGAACACCGCCACCGGAAGGGTCCAGGCCATCCAGTTGAACATCAGTCTCTCCAGGAATGAAAAGGTCCGCTCATACGCGTCCCATCGCAAAACCCTTCGCGATGTAGTTGCGCACGAACCAGATGACGATCGCGCCGGGCACGATGGTCAGCACACCGGCCGCGGCGAGCACGCCCCAGTCCATGCCGGAGGCGCTGACCGTGCGCGTCATCGTCGCGACGATCGGTTTGGCGTTGACGCTGGTCAGCGTACGCGCCATCAGCAGCTCGACCCAGCTGAACATGAAGCAGAAGAACGCCGCCACGCCGACGCCGGCCTTGATCAGCGGGATGAAGATGGTCAGGAAGAAGCGCGGGAAGGAGTAGCCGTCGATGTAGGCAGTCTCGTCGATCTCGCGCGGCACGCCGCTCATGAAGCCTTCCAGGATCCACACCGCCAGCGGCACGTTGAACACCAGGTGCGCCAGCGCCACCGCGATGTGCGTATCCATCAGGCCCAGCGTCGTGTAGAGCTGGAAGAAGGGCAGCAGGAACACCGCCGGCGGCGTCATGCGGTTGGTCAGCAGCCAGAAGAAGACATGCTTGTCGCCCAGGAATGAATAGCGGCTGAACGCATAGGCGGCCGGCAGCGCGACCAGCAGCGAGACCACCGTGTTGATCGCGACGTAGATCAGCGAGTTGATGTAGCCCGAGTACCAGGACACGTCGGTGAAGATCACCTTGTAGTTGTCCCAGGTGAAGGCCTGCGGCCACAGCGAGAAGACGCCGAGGATCTCTTCGTTCGTCTTGAAGCTCATGTTGACCATCCAGTACACCGGCAGGATGGCGAACAGCAGGTAGGCGATCAGGAAGATCACCCGCTTGTGGAAACGCTGCTCATGCATGGGCCTGCTCCTTGTCGGCCGTGCCCACGCGCTGCATCCAGTTGTAGAGGATGAAGCACAGCAGCAGGATGATCAGGAAGTAGATCAGCGAGAAGGCCGCCGCGGGGCCGAGGTCGAACTGGCCGACCGCCTTCTGCGTCAGGTACTGGCTCAGGAAGGTCGTCGCGTTGCCGGGCCCGCCGCCGGTCAGCACGAAGGGCTCGGTGTAGATCATGAAGCTGTCCATGAAGCGCAGCAGCACGGCGATCATCAGCACGCCGCGCATCTTCGGCAGCTGGATGAAGCGGAACACCGCCAGCTTGCTGGCGCCGTCGATGCGCGCGGCCTGGTAGTAGGCGTCGGGAATCGCGCGCAGGCCGGCGTAGCACAGCAGCGCGACCAGCGGCGTCCAGTGCCAGACGTCCATCACCAGCACCGTCAGCCAGGCGTCGGTGGCGTTACCGGTGTAGCTGTAGTCCACACCCAGCTTCGCCAGCGCGGCGCCGAGCAGGCCGATGTCGGTGCGGCCGTAGATCTGCCAGATCGTGCCGACCACGTTCCAGGGGATCAGCAGCGAGATCGCCACGATCACCAGCACCGCGGAGGCCTTCCAGCCGTGGGCCGGCATCGACAGCGCGAGCAGGATGCCCAGCGGGATCTCGACGATCAGCACGGCCAGCGAGAAGCCGATCTGGCGCAGCAGCGCGCCCTGCAGGTCGTCGTCGCGCATCACCGCCTTGAACCACTCGGTGCCGACGAAGACGCGCCGCTCGGGCGAGATGATGTCCTGCACCGAGTAGTTCACCACCGTCATCAGCGGCAGGATGGCCGAGAAGGCCACGCACAGCACGACGGGCAGGATGAGCAGCCACGCCTTCTGGTTGACGGGCTTCATGCGACGAGCTCCTCGTTGCGGTAGTAGCAGGTGTGCGCGCCGACGATGGACAGCCAGACCGCCTCGCCCGCCTTCGGAATGGGCTGCTCGCCGGACAGCCGCGCGCGCAGCATGGTGCCGTCGGCCAGCGTGGTGGTCAGCAGCCAGTAGGTGCCGATGTCCTGCGCCGTCTTCACCGTGCCGGGCACGGCGCCCGCGGCGTTCGGCGCGGCCAGCGTCACATACTCGGGACGGATGCCCAGCAGCGTCGCACCCGCGGGCGCACCCGAGGTCAGTGTGGCCGGCAGGAAGTTCATGCCCGGCGAGCCGATGAAGTGGCCGACGAAGGTGTGGCGCGGGCGCTCGAACAGATCGGACGCGGTACCCACCTGCACCGCGCGGCCGCGTGTCATCACCACCACCTGGTCGGCGAAGGTCAGCGCCTCGACCTGGTCGTGCGTCACATAGACCAGCGTCAGCTTCAGCTCGTGGTGGATCTGCTTGAGCTTGCGGCGCAGCTGCCACTTCAGGTGCGGGTCGATCACCGTCAGCGGCTCGTCGAACAGCACGGCCGACACGTCTTCGCGCACCAGGCCGCGGCCGAGCGAGATCTTCTGCTTGGCGTCGGCGGCCAGGCCCGCGGCGCGCTTGTCGAGCTGCGCGCTCATCTCCAGCATCTCGGCGATCTGGCCGACCCGCTGCTTGATGCGCTCCGGCGCCACGCCACGGTTGCGCAGCGGGAAGGCGAGGTTCTCGGCCACGGTCATCGTGTCGTAGATCACCGGGAACTGGAACACCTGGGCGATGTTGCGCTCCTGCGGCGACAGCCGCGTGACGTCGCGCTCGCCGAACTTCACCGTGCCCTGCGAGGGCACGACCAGGCCGGAGATGATGTTCAGCATGGTCGTCTTGCCGCAGCCCGAGGGGCCGAGCAGCGCATAGGCGCCGCCGTCGGCGAAGCTCATCTTCAGCGGCAGCAGCGCGTAGTCCTCATCCTTCTGCGGATTGGGGCGGTAGCTGTGCGCCAGGTCGAGATCGATGCGGGCCATCTCAGTTTCCCCCCGGCGCGACGAGCAGGTCGCCGGCCGCATCGAACACGTAGACCTGCGCCGGGTTCAGGTACAGCGTCACCGCCGAGCCGAGCTCGAACTGGTGCACGCCGGTGAGCTGCGCGACGACTTCGCCGACCTGGGTCGAGACGTGCACGAAGGTGTCGGAGCCGGAGATCTCGGCCAGCTCCACCTGGCCGGGCAGGGCGAGGTCGCCGCTTCGCTGCTGCACGCGCAGCGCGCTGGCGCGCACGCCGATGGTCAGCGTGCCGCTCGAGCCGGTCGGCATCGGTACCGAGAGATTCACGCCGGCGGCCAGCGTGACGCCGATGGCCGCGCTGCTGGCCGGCAGCAGGTTCATCGGCGGGTCGCTGAAGGCGCGCGCCACGCGGATCGACTTCGGCCGGCGGAACACCTCGGCCGTCGGCCCGTACTGCAGCAGCTCGCCGCCGTCGAGCACCGCGGTGTAGCCGCCGAGCAGCAGCGCCTCGGTGGGCTCGGTGGTGGCGTAGACCACGGTCGAGTCGCCGGCGGCGAAGAGTTGCGTCAGCTCCTCGCGCAGCTCCTCGCGCAGTTTGTAGTCGAGGTTGACGAGCGGCTCGTCGAGCAGCATCAGTGGCGCCTTCTTGGCCAGTGCACGCGCCAGCGCCACACGCTGCTGCTGGCCTCCGGAGAGTTCGGCCGGCAGCCGCTTCAGGAAGGGCTCGATGTGCAGCTTCTCGGCCAGCTCCTGCACACGCTGCGCGATGTTCGCTTCACCCCGGAGCTTGAGCGGCGAGGCGATGTTGTCGGCCACCGTCATCGACGGGTAGTTGATGAACTGCTGGTAGACCATCGCCACGTTGCGCTCGCGCACCGGCATGCCGGTCACGTCCTGGCCGTCGGCGAGCACACGGCCGGTGTGCGGCTTGTCCAGCCCGGCCATCACGCGCATCAGCGTGGTCTTGCCGGCCTGCGTCGCGCCGAGCAGCACCGTCACGGCGCGCGGCACGAGCGTCAGGTCGAGCGGGTAGAGGTGGGTCGAGGCGCCCACCTTCTGCTCGATGCGTTCGAGCGTCAGTTCCATTGGGTCTCCGTCGGGGCCGAAGCCAGTGTGCCCCAGTGCCGGCGGCACCAGTGATCCACCGCGGCGCGGTGGTGTTCGTCATAGTGCAGGCCGAGCTTGCTGCGCCGCCACAGCACGTCGTCGGCGCTGCGCGCCCACTCTTGATCGTGCAGCAGCTGCAGCTCGGCTTCGTACAGGCCAGGCGCCACCTCGGCACCGAGCGGCTGCTCGAGCAGCGTTGTCGCGCGCGAACCGTAGGCGCGGGCCAGGCGC
Source organism: Variovorax sp. YR752 (assembly GCF_943372545.1). Classification (NCBI taxonomy): domain Bacteria; kingdom Pseudomonadati; phylum Pseudomonadota; class Betaproteobacteria; order Burkholderiales; family Comamonadaceae; genus Variovorax; species Variovorax sp. YR752. The sequence continues at coordinate 9,851 of NZ_CALRZC010000050.1, forward strand.
CGCACCAGCGGCGTCGGCAGTTCGGGATGGGCGAGCGCGAGCGCTTGCACGAAGCGGCTGAAGTCGGTGTCGGGGCGCTGCGCGGCGCCGATGGTCGCGCTCAGGTCGCCGCCGGGCAGAAAGGCCTGCTCGGTCCAGGAGCCTCGTTTCACGGCGAGCGGCGCGGCCAGCAGGTCGGCGGCCTCTTCGGCGAGCTTGCGGAAGGTGGTGATCTTGCCGCCCCAGACGTTGAGCAGCGGTGCCTGCGCGGTGTCGAGTTCGAGCGAGTAGTCGCGCGTCACCGCCGAAGGGTCGCCCGACTCGTCGTCGAGCAGCGGGCGCACGCCGGAGTAGCTCCACACCACGTCGGCCGGCCGCACCGGCTTGGCGAAATAGCGGCTCGCCTGCTCGCACAGGTAGGCGGTCTCGTCGGCATCGATGCGCGCCGCGCCGATCGCGCCGTGGTGCTCCACGTCGGTGGTGCCGATCAGCGTGAAGTCGCCCTCGTAGGGGATGGCGAAGATGATGCGCTTGTCGGGGTTCTGGAAGATGTAGGCATGGTCGTGCTCGAACATCCTCGGCACGACGATGTGACTGCCCTTGACCAGGCGCAGCGACTTCGGCTTCGGCGCGTGCGCATGTTCGGCCAGGAACTGCGCCGCCCACGGGCCTGCGGCGTTGACCAGCGCGCGCGCCGTCACCGTGCGGCGCGAACCATCGGGCATCGCCAGCGCGGCCTGCCACTGCCTGGCGCTGCGCTGCGCGTCGACGCAGGCGGTGCGCGTCAGCACCGTCGCGCCGCGGGCCTGCGCGTCCAGCGCGTTGAGCACCACCAGGCGCGCGTCGTCGACCCAGCCGTCGGAGTAGACGAAGCCCTTGCGGAAGTCGCGCTTCAAGGGCACGCCGGTGGTGTGCGTGCGCAGGTCGACGGTGGTCGAGCCGGGCAGCACCTCGCGGCGTGCCAGGTGGTCGTAGAGGAACAACCCGGCGCGGATCATCCACACCGGCCGCATGCCGGGGTCGTGCGGCATCACGAAGCGCAGCGGCCACATGATGTGCGGCGCGCTCTTGAGCAGCACCTCGCGCTCGGCCAGCGCCTTGCGCACCAGCGAGAACTCGTAGTACTCAAGGTAGCGCAGCCCGCCGTGGATCAGCTTGGTCGACGACGACGAGGTGTGCGAGGCCAGGTCGTCCTTCTCGACCATGACCACCTTCAGGCCACGGCCGGCGAGGTCGCGCGCGATGCCGGCACCATTGATGCCGCCGCCGACGACGAGCACGTCGCAGGCGATCGCGGCATCGGCTGCGCTGGAATGGGTGTCCTGGCGCCAGCCTTCGGGGCGGGGGTGGTTCAAGCGGTCTCCGGGAATGGGGCCGGTGCGCGTCCGGCAGGTTCGGTGGCTGTCTGGACTCTGTCTCGCGGAATGTTCGTTTGTGTTCGTTTGTGCGCTTCTTTTTTCTTTTTAGCGCAGACTCGAACCCGAAGCAAGATGGGTAAGCCCTGTGGTTTTCCCGAAACGCGCCGCTACGCTCGCCGCCATGACGCCCAACCCACGCCAGTCGGACCTGCTGGAGGAAGTGCGCGCGCGCGGCTCGGTCTCGGTCGAGGCGCTGGCCGAACGTTTCGGCGTGACGCTGCAGACCGTGCGGCGCGACGTCAAGCTGCTGTCCGACGAAGGCCTGCTCGCACGCTTTCACGGCGGCGTGCGCGTGCCGTCCTCGACCACCGAGAACATCGCCTACCGCCAGCGCCAGAAGCTCAACGAGACGGCCAAGCAGCGCATCGCCCGCGCGGTGGCCAAGGCCGTGCCGGAGAACTGCTCGCTGATCATCAACATCGGCACGACCACCGAGGCGATCGCCCGCGAGCTGCTGCGCCACAAGGGCCTGCGCGTGATCACCAACAACTTGAACGTCGCGGCGATCCTGTCCGACAACCCGGACTGTGAGGTCATCGTTGCCGGCGGCGTGGTGCGCTCGCGCGACCGAGGCATCGTCGGCGAGGCGACGGTGGACTTCATCGCGCAGTTCAAGGTCGACATCGCATTGATCGGCATCTCGGCGATCGAGGCCGACGGCACGCTGCGCGACTTCGACTACCGCGAGGTGAAGGTGGCGCGCGCCATCATCGGCCACTCGCGCGAGGTCTGGCTGGCCGCCGACCACAGCAAGTTCAACCGGCCGGCGATGGTCGAGCTGGCGCGCCTCGACCAGATCGACGCGCTGTTCACCGATGCGCCGCCGCCGTCGCCGTTCCCGTCGCTGCTGGCTGAGGCCGGCGTGAACCTGCATGTGACCGAACCATGAGCAAGTACATCCTCGCCCTCGACCAGGGCACCTCCAGCTCGCGCAGCATCGTCTTCGATGCGGGTGGCCGCATCGTCGCGATGGCGCAGCGCGAGTTCCGCCAGATCTACCCGCAGCCCGGCTGGGTGGAGCACGACCCGAAGGAGATCTGGGCCACGCAGCTCGCCACCGCGCAGGAGGCGCTGGCCAAGGCGAATCTGAAGGCGAGCGACATCGCCTCGATCGGCATCACCAACCAGCGCGAGACCACGGTGGTGTGGAACCGCCGCACCGGCGAGCCGGTCTACAACGCGATCGTCTGGCAGGACCGGCGTGCCGAGCCGACCTGCGCGGCGCTGCGCGCGCGCGGCCTGGAGGAGACCTTCCAGCGCAAGACCGGCCTGATCCTCGACGCCTATTTCTCCGGCACCAAGCTGAAGTGGATCCTCGACAACGTTGAAGGCGCACGTGCCGCGGCGCTGGCCGGTGAGTTGGCCTTCGGCACCATCGACAGCTGGCTGATGTGGCAACTCACCGGCGGCGCGGTGCACGCCACCGACGTCAGCAACGCCTCGCGCACGCTGATGCTCAATGTGCACACCAACGGCTGGGATGACGAGCTGCTGAAGATCCTCGACGTGCCGGTCGAGGTGCTGCCGGCGGTGTGGCCGTCGTCGCATGCCTACGGTCATACGCGTGCCGACTGGCTCGGCGCGTCGCTGCCGATCGGCGGCGTGGCCGGCGACCAGCAGAGCGCGCTGTTCGGTCAGGCCTGCTTCCAGGCCGGCCTGGCGAAGAACACCTACGGCACCGGCTGCTTCATGCTGATGCACACCGGCAGCCAGTTCCAGAGCTCGGCCAACGGCCTCATCACGACCAGCGCGGCCCAGCCCACCGGCACGCCCGAGTTCGCCTTCGAGGGCAGCGTGTTCATCGGCGGCGCGGTGGTGCAGTGGCTGCGCGACGGGCTGCAGGCGATCAAGGGTTCGGGCGAGGTGCAGCAGCTCGCGCAGAGCGTGCCCGACTCCGGCGGCGTGATGTTCGTGCCCGCCTTCACCGGCCTGGGCGCGCCGTACTGGAAGCCCGAGGCGCGCGGCGCCATCGTCGGCCTGACGCGCGGCAGCACCGTGGCGCACATCGCGCGCGCGGCGCTGGAGAGCATCGCCTTCCAGAGCGCAGCGCTGCTGCAGGCGATGAGCCGCGATGCGGTGGCCAACGGCGGCGCGCCGGTGGCCGAACTGCGTGTCGACGGCGGCGCCTGCGTCAACGACCTGCTGATGCAGTTCCAGGCCGATCTGCTCGGCATTCCGGTGGTGCGCCCGCAGGTGATCGAGACCACCGCGCTGGGCGCGGCCTACCTCGCCGGTCTGTCCTGCGGCATCTACAGGAGCCTCGACGAGCTTTCGGCGCAGTGGCAGGTCGAGCGGCGCTTCCTGCCGACCCTGTCGCGCGAACGTGCCGGCGAGCTGATGCAGCGCTGGGAGCATGCGGTCGCGCAGGCGACGCTGTAGGCTCGCGGACTGCTGACACCACGCTGTCAGCAGCGGCCGCGCAGCATCGCGGCCTCGTCGCTCGCCTCCGGAGGACCGCATGCAGCTCGGCTACACCATCGTCTACGTCGCCGACCCGGGCGCCTCGCTCACCTTCTTCGAGCGGGCCTTCGGCTTGGTGCGGCGCTTCCTGCACGAGTCGGGCACCTATGGCGAACTCGAGACGGGGGCGACGACGCTGGCCTTTGCCCAACACGCCATCGCGCGCGACAACCTCGGTCATGACTACGTCGCGGCGGACACGTCGCACGTGCCGCTGGGCATGGAGATCGGCCTGCTGAGTGCCGACGTGCCCGCCGCCGTGCAGCGCGCCGTCGACGCCGGCGCCACGCTGCTGAAGGCGCCGGCCACCAAGCCCTGGGGCCAGACCGTGGCCTATGTGCGCACGCCCGACGGTACGCTGGTCGAGCTGTGCACGCCGATGGGCTGAAGCCGGTCGACAAGATGCGCCGAGCCGAGCGCCTGTTCCAGATCATCCAACTGATCCGTGGCCGGAGGCTGTCGACCGCGCGCTTCCTCGCCGAGCGGCTGGAGGTGTCGGAGCGCACCGTCTACCGCGACGTGGCCGACCTGCTCGCCCAGGGCGTGCCGATCGAGGGTGAGGCGGGCGTGGGCTACCGCATGCGCGCCGGCTTCGACCTGCCGCCGCTGATGTTCACCGCCGATGAAGCGCGCGCACTGGTGGCCGCGGTGCGACTGGCGCAGTCGCGGCTGGACACCGAACTCGCGGCGCGTGCCGAGAGCGCGCTGTCGAAGATGCTCGCCGTGCTGCCGCCGGCCGCGCGTGCAGCGGCCGAGAGCCTGGCGATCTATGCGCCGCCGGTCGGGCCCGACGAGGCCACGCGCGAGCGCCTGCAGCGGCTGCGTGTGGCGGCCGAGCAGCGGCGTGTCGTGCAGATGCGCTACCTGGATCTGAAGGGCTGCGCCAGCGAACGCCGGGTGCGGCCGCTGGGCTGCTTCTACTGGAGCGAGGTGTGGACGCTGGCCGCCTGGTGCGAGACACGCGCCGACTTCCGCAACTTTCGCGTCGACCGCATCGAACGCCTCGAGGTGCTCGACGAGCGCTTCCGCGACGAGCCCGGCCGCACGCTGGCCGACCTGTTCCGCCAGGTCGAGGGCGAGATGGGCGAGCGTGATCGGGCGACCGACGCCTGACGGCGTCGGTGCGCCGCAAACATCACTTCGCCGCGGTGGTCATGCCGCCGTCGAGCGCACGCACGCCGGCGGCGCGGATCTGCTCGAGCTGCGCCGGCGTCGCGATGCGCACGCCGCCTTCGCTGGTGTCGATCAGGCCGAGGCGCATCGCTTCGCGCGTCTCGGCGGCCACCTGGGCGCGGCTCAGTTGCGAGGCCGCCTTCGGGGCGACGGAGGCTTCGCCGTAGCTGGCGGCTTCGCTGCGCGGGGCGGCGTTCAGGGTGGCGATCACTTCGGCGCGCGTCGTCGACGACTTCAGCACCGGGGCGGGGAAGTCCTGCGTGCCTTCCTGGGCAAAGGCGGCGCCGGTGCCGGCGAAGGAAACGAACAGGGCGGTGGCGATCAGGGTCTTGGCGTTCATGATGGTGTCCTCGGGGTCAGAGGGTTGATTCGGTTCGGTGGTGCCGGCGTTGTCGTCGGCATGGGGTGAACTGTAGAAACCGACCCTCGCGCTTTCCCGAACAGCGAGATGACAAATTCGTAATCCAGCGCGCACGCCATCGGTGCGAACATTCGCACCGTTGTCAACCTGTGGTCACCATGCGCCTGCTCGTCATCGAAGATGAACCCAAGCTCGCCGACTACCTGCACAAGGGCCTGTCGGAGAACGGCTACGTCGTTGACGTGGCCAGCGACGGCATTCGCGGCCGCCTGCTCGCCTGCGAGGGCGAGTACGACCTGGTGCTGCTCGACCTGATGCTGCCCGGCATCGACGGCTTCGGCGTGCTCAAGGCGATGCGCGAGCGCGGCCAGACGCCGGTGCTGATGCTCACCGCACGCGACAAGATCGAGGACCGCGTGCGCGGCCTGCAGGACGGCGCCGACGACTACCTCGTCAAGCCCTTCGCGTTCTCCGAACTGCTGGCGCGTGTCGGGGCGCTGCTGCGCCGCGGCAGCAACGGCGCCAGCGGCGGCGGCACGCAGCTGCGCCTGGCCGACCTGGAGATCGACCTGGCCAGCCGCAAGGCCCAGCGCGAGGGCAAGCGCCTGGACCTGACGGCCAAGGAGTTCACGCTGCTGACGCTGCTGCTGCGCCGGCGCGGCCAGGTGCTGTCACGCACCACGCTGGCCGAGCAGGTGTGGGACATGAACTTCGACTCCGACACCAACGTCGTCGAGGTCGCAGTGCGCCGCCTGCGCGCCAAGCTCGACGATCCGTTCCAGAACAAGCTGCTGCACACCGTGCGCGGCATGGGCTACGTGCTCGAGGATCGTTCCGCATGAAGGCGCTGTGCAGCCACTCGATCAGCCTGCGCCTGTCGCGCAAGCTGGCGATCTTCACGATGGTCATGCTGGCGGCGCTGTTCGTCGGCGCCTGGCTGTCGGTGAAGATGATGATCGTGCAGAAGAACGCCGAGGACGCCCGCTTCCGCGGCAACGTGATCGCGCAGATCCTCGCGCTGGAGCTGCAGCGCGGCGGCGAGCAGGCCTGCCTGGCGCGCGTGCGCGCCGACGCGCCGATGCGCGCCAACACCCGGCTCGAACTGTGGCGCGCCGACGGCACGCCCTTCTACGCCGACGAGGCGGCGGGCTCGCATGCGATGTCGGCGCACACGCAGAGCGTCGACTTCGACATCCCCGCGCCGCAACTCGCCGGCGGCTTGCTGAAGGCGCGCTATACGATGGACTTCGCCAGCGATGCGAGGTTCGGCCGCAAATGGCTGTACGTCTTCGTCGTCGTCACGCTGGCCGGCGGCGCGCTGGTGGCGCTGGGCAGCTTCTGGCATGTGCGACGCGGCCTGCAGCCGCTGCGCGAACTGGCCTCGCAGACGCGCGCCATCTCGCCGCGCGGGCTCGACCAGCGCCTCTCGCTCGCCGACCCGGCCGAGGAACTGCTGCCCTGGATCGAGCAGTTCAACGCACTGATGGAGCGGCTGGAGCGTGCCGTCGCGCAGCTCGAGGCCTTCAATGCCGACGTGGCGCACGAACTGCGCACGCCGCTGGCCGCGCTGATCGGCCACACCGAGGTGGCGCTGTCGCGCGAGCGGCCGGCCGACGAGCTGCGCGACACGATGCTGTCCAACCTCGAGGAGGCGCAGCGCCTGGCCGCGCTGGTCAACGACATGCTGTTCCTCTCGCAGGCCGACCGCGGCGCCGCCGCGCGGCGCGGTGCGGCGAACAGCCTGGCGGCGCTGGCGGCGCAGGTGGTCGAGTTCCACGAGGCGATGCTCGAGGAGGCCGGCCTGACGGTGCGCATCGATGGCGACGCGCAGGCCGCCGTCGACGAACCGCTGGTCAAGCGCGCGATCGCCAACCTGCTCGGAAACGCGATCCGCTTCGCCAAGCCCGGCTCCTGCGTGGTGGTGCGCATCGCACCGGACGAAGCCGAGCAGGTGCGTGTCGAGGTCGAGAACGCCGGCGCGGCGATCGCGCCGCAGCACCTGACACGGCTGTTCGACCGCTTCTTCCGTGTCGACGAAGCCCGGCCGGGCAGCAGCCAGTCTCACCACGGCCTGGGCCTGGCCATCGTCGCGGCGATCGCGCGCATGCACGCCGGGCGCCCGCTGGCCGAATCGCACGACGGCACCACGCGCGTCGGCTTCACGCTGGTGCCGCAGTAGCATCGGCAGATGATCCAACTGCACTACTTCCCCGGCAACGCCAGCATGACGCCGCACATGCTGCTCGAGGAACTCGGCGCGCCCTACGAGCGGGTGCTGGTCGACCGCACGAAGAACGCCCACCACTCGCCCGAGTACCTGAAGCTCAACCCGAACGGCAAGATCCCGGTGCTGGTCGACGGTGATCTCGTGCTCTACGAGACCGCGGCGATCGTGCTGCACCTGGTCGACACGCACGCCGCGGCGAGCCTGGCGCCAGCCCTCGGCACGGCGGAGCGCGCGCAGTTCTACAAGTGGCTGATGTGGCTGACCAACACGCTGCAGGCCGAGATGATCCTGTACTTCTATCCGGAGCGCTGGGCCGACGGTGCCGACGGCGCCGCGCAGGTCAAGCGCCATGCCGAGGCGCACATCGCCAGCATGATCGACCAGCTCGAGGCCGAGTTCGCCCGCCACGGCGGGCCCTGGTTCCTGGGTCAGCGCTTCAGCGCGCTCGACCCCTTCGTGCTGATGCTGTGCCGCTGGACACGCGGCATGGCGCGGCCGGCGCGCACGCTGCCGAACCTCGGCCCCTACCTGCAGCGCATGCTGGCGCGGCCGGCGGTGCAGCGTGCCTGCGCGAACGAAGGGCTGGGCGAGCCGCTGGTCTGAGGCGGTCTCGCGGGTGAGCCTCTCGGTCCGCCGTCGCTTCGCGGCCCTGAGCTGAAGTCTGTGTGTGTCTGCTTTCGTGCCTCCTTTGAGCATCACGGCAGGCGCTGGGGTTCCTCGACCGGCATGCCACGGCTGGCTCAGCAAAGGCGCGTGCGGACAGGCTGGAGCGCGCCTCTGAGGCGCTGAGCAGCGCAGGGCTTGCGGCAGGCGCGCGGCAGCGCGCGTCGTAGACTGACTTGCCGCCGGCTGTCTGATCGAAGCGAACGAAGTGAGCGCAGCGAGTTGGGCGGCCTGCCGCGAGCCCGAGCAGCACAAGGAAGTCGGCCCACCGGGCCGACCGCCGAAGCGAAGCGCGGAAGCCTGTCCGCACGCGCCTTTGCCGCTCCGACCTCAACCCGCACAGCAGACGTCGAACTTCCGCATAGGGCCGCGAGCCGCCAATCGCTCACGCGACTTCCCGAGCCTTTGAACGCGGACTCGATGTCAGGCGCGACCCATGCACTGGCGCCAGTGTTCGACCTGAGGCGTCGCACCGCGCGCGAGCTGCCGCTCGTTGAGCAGTGCGCGGCCGAGCGCGCGCTCGCCGCCGGGCATCGCACAGGCGGCGAGCAGGGTCTGGTCGACAAGGTCGCGTTGCGCGTGGCTGCCGCCGAAGCGGTGTGCGGTTTCGCGCAGCGGGGCGAGCAGGCGGATCGACTCGGCAGCTTCGCCAGCTGCGAAGGCCAGCAGGCCGCGCATCAGCGGCAGGCCGACCTCGCGCGCCATCGCCGTGTTGCTGCCGCTGCCGCGCTCGGCGCGGCGCTGCACCGCGGCGAGCAGCGCCTGCGCGCGGGCTGCATCACCCAGGCCGATCAGCGCGATCAGCATGTGCGCATCGTTGAAGGCCGAATGGCCGGCGTCGCGCGGCGTCAGGTCCCAGCCGTCGGCAAGGTCGGCCCAGCGTGGCCCGAGCCCGTCGGCACCGAGCAGCCGCAGCCGCCACAGCAGCGCCGCGCCGTCCAGGCGCTGCAGCGTCAGCACCGCGTGCGCGCTGCCCTGGTGGGCGTCGTGCAGCGCCAGCGCGCCGGGCAGATCCATCGCTTCCAGATGGAAGAGCGCGAGATGCCACCAGTGATGACCGGCGAAGCCGTTGCCCTCGTCCCAGACCGGCTGCTGCTCGTGCAGCCAGCGCCGGCCCTCGTCGAATCGGCCCTGCATCTCCATCACATGCGCCACCGCATGCGTGGCCCAGGGCACCTTGGCCTCGCCCGACACGGCCTCGCGCCCGATCGCTTCGGCCTGCGGATAGAGGTTGCACTCCTCCAGCCCGAAGGCGTGCATGCCCAGCAGGTAGGGCCGCAGTGCATCGTCACGCGGCCACTCGGGCAGCACACGTGCCACGCGGCCGCGCAGGTTGCGCGCATCGCCGCGGTAGAAGTCGAACAGATGTGCCCACTGCAGCGCGTAGAGGTCGCGCGGGTGGTCGAGCAGGATCTGCTCCCAGGCCGCACAGGCACCGTGCCAGTCGCCGGCGGCGCAGCGGTCGGCTGCGGCCCAGTGGGCACGCTCGCGCTCGGGCGCGTTCGCCGCCAGCAGGTCGGCCTGGTCGAGCGCGGCGCGCGCATCGGCCAGCAGCGAAGGCTCGGTCAGCGTCAGCAGGAAGGCGGCCCGCATCACGTGCGGCAGCATCCAGCCGGGGTCGGCGGCGATGGCGGCATCGATGTCGGCCAGCGGTGCGTCGAAGAACGAGCACATGCGCCACAGCGCGGTCTCGGCATGTGCCAGAGCTTCCGGAGACGAGGTGCCGACCGGGTTTCCGCGGCGGTCCTGCTTCATGCTCGGGCCGAGGGCGGCTGCGGCCACGACCGCTGCACCGGGCACATCTGCTCCCAGGCGTGCGCGACCTGCAGCACGCCGAGGTCGTCGTGGCGGTGGCCGGTGATCTGCAGCCCGATCGGCAGGCCGCCCGAGGTGTAGCCGCAGTTGATGCTCGCCGAGGGCTGCTCGCTCATGTTGAAGGGCAGCGTGAAGGCAATGTGCTCGAAAGGCCGTGCCGGGTCGTTGGTCGGGCAGGGCAGTTCGGCGGCGAAGGCCGCGATCGGTGCGGTCGGAGAGATCACCATGTCGAAACCCGCACACGCGGCCACCGCCGCTTCGCGCATCGCACCCATCTGGCTGTAGCCGCGGAACACCTGTTCGCCGCTCAGCCCGGCGCCGCCGCGCGCCCACTCGACGATGAAGGGCAGCACCTTGGCGCGGCGCGCCTCGGGCAGTGCCGAGATGTCCATCCAGCTGCGGCAGCGCCAGAAGGCGTCCATGCCGTCGATCATCGTGCGCGTCATGAAGGGCGGTACCGTCTCGACGATCGCGCCGGCGGCCTCGAAGGCCTTCGCCGCGGCCTCGACGGCGGCGCGCACCTCGGCATCGACCGGCAGGCCCCAGCCGGCATCGAGCTGCAGGCCGATGCGCAGGCCGCGCACCTCGCGGTGCAGGCTCTGCCAGGCGATGTCCTGCCAGGGCAGGCTCATGGTGTCGCGTGCATCGGGGCGGCTGAGCACGCCCATCATCAGCGCCGCGTCGGCCACCGTGCGTGTCATCGGCCCTGCCACACGCCCGGCATACGGAGGAAAGATCGGGATGCGGCCGAGGCTGGGCTTGAGCGTGAAGATGCCGCACCAGGCGGCGGGCAGGCGCACCGAGCCGCCGATGTCGGTGCCCAGGTGCAGCGGCCCGTAGCCGGCGGCGGCGCCGGCGGCTGCACCGGAACTGCTGCCGCCGGGGTTCTTCGTCAGGTCCCACGGATTGCGCGTCAGCGGGTGGAAGCTCGACAGCCCCGAGGACAGCATGCCGTAGTCGGGCATGGTCGTCTTGCCGAGGATGACCGCGCCGGCCTCGCGAAGCCGCGCTGCCGGCGGTGCGTCCTCGGCCGCCGGCACCAGCTCGGTGGCGGCGGTGCCCAGCGGCACTGGCGTGCCGCGCGTGGCGATGTTCTCCTTGATCATCGCCGGCACGCCATCGAGCGCGCCCTGCGGCTCACCCCTGATCCAGCGCGACTGCGAGGCCTCGGCCTGTTCCAGTGCAGCTTCCGCGTCGAGCGCGTAGGTGGCGTTGAGATGCGGCTCCCACTGCGCGATGTGGCGCAGCACGGCGCGCGTGGCCTCCACCGGCGAGGCCGCCTTGCGCTGGTAGAGGTCGAGCAGCTCGATCGCCGTCAGTTGGTGCAGCTCGGCCATCGGCTCAGCTCACCAGCTCAACGCCGCGAGGTCGTTGGCGAAGATCGGCGAACTGCTCCACAGGCCCTTCAGCGGCTTGCGCGCCACCGCGAACTGCGGCAGCTGGAACAGATACGCGTTGACCTGGTCGGTGGCCAGCAGGCGCTGGATGTCGCCGGCCAGTTTCAGCCGCGCCTTCGGCTCGGTGCTGCCGTTGTACTTGGCCAGCAGCTCGCGGAAGGCCTTGCTGTCGTAGCCCCAGTAGTAGGCCGGGTCGGCGTAGCGGTCGAAGTCCAGCGGTTCGACGTGGCTGATGATGGTCAGGTCGTAGTTGCCCTTGAACGCGCCGGAGAGCCACTGCGCCCACTCGACGTTCTCGATCTTCGCGACGATGCCCACCTTGGCCAGCTGCGCGGCGACGATCTCGCCGCCCTTGCGTGCGTACTGCGGCGGCGGCAGCGTCAGCGTGACGTTCAGCGGCGTCGCCACGCCGGCTTCCTTGAGCAGCGCCTTCGCCTTCTCGGGGTCGTGCGGGCTCATCCCGGTGAGGTCGACGTAGCCGGCATCGCTGGGCACCATGTGGCTGCCGATCGGCGCGCCGTAGCCTTCCATCGCACCGTCGACGATCGCCTTGCGGTCCACCGCGGCGGCGATCGCGCGGCGCACGCGCACGTCGTCGAAGGGCTTGCGCTTGTTGTTGATGGCGACGATGGTCTTGCCCTCCGTGCCGCCGATCTCCACCGTGAAACGCTTGTCGGCCTGGAACTGCTTCAGGTTCTGCGGCGCGCCGAAGCGCGGCATGCCATCGATGTCCCCGGCCAGCAGGGCCGACACCTGCGCGGCCGGGTCGCTGATGAAGCGGTAGGTCACCTTTTTCATCTTCACCGTCGAGGCGCTGCGGTACGCATCGTTCTTCAGCAGCGTGATCGACGAACCCTTCTTCCAGTCCTCGAAGCGGAACGGCCCGGTGCCGATGGGCTTCGTGGCCGTCGTCGCCGCGCTCTTCGGGTCGAGGATGACCGCCGTGGTCTCGCCCATGCGGAAGAGGAAGTTGCCGTCGGCCTGGTTGAGCACCAGGATGACGGTGTGCGGGTCGGGCGTGTCGATGCGGCTGATGTTGTCGAACACCGCCTTCTTCGCCTTGTTGGTCGAGCCTTCCGCCTTGGCGCGCTCGAAGCTGAACTTGACGTCGCTGGCGTCGAAGGCCTCGCCGTCGTGGAAACGCACGCCGCGGCGCAGCGTGAAGGTGTACACCTTGCCGTCCGGGTCGATCGTCCAGCGCTCGGCCAGCAGCGGCGACACCGTGCCGTCCATGCCGATCTTCGTCAGCCCTTCCAGCACGCTGAGGTGCACCACCTCGCCGATCGCCGCGGCAGAGGCCGCGGTCGGGTCCAGCCCGGGCGCGGGCTCGAGCGTCATGCCGAGCACGACACTGTCGCGCTGTCTCTGGGCGTATGCGGTGGCGGCCAGCGTGGCGATCAGCAGGCCGCAGGCGAAGCGGAAGGCAGGTCTCATCGGGGCAGCTCCTCGGAAGTCGCCGCCACTGTAGCGGACGGCGGCTCGAACGGTTCGTGCGCATCGATCAGCGCGCGTGTGTATGCGTGCTGCGGCGCGCGGAAGATGCGCGCGCTGTCGCCGCGCTCGACGATGCGGCCGTGCTGCATCACCACCACCTCGTCGCAGACGTGGTCGATCACGGCGAGGTCGTGGCTGATCAGCAGGTAGGTGACGCCGTAGCGCTGCTGCAACTCGATCAGCAGGTTGAGTACCTGCGCCTGCACGGAAACGTCGAGTGCGCTGACCGGCTCGTCGGCGACGATCAGCCGCGGCTTCGTGATCAGTGCACGCGCGATCGCGATGCGCTGACGCTGGCCGCCGGAGAACTCGTGCGGGTACTTGCTCGCATCGGCCGCGCGCAGGCCCACCGCGTCCAGCACCTCGGCGACCGCGCTGTCTCGCTGCGTGTCGCCGGCCAGCGTGAGCGGCTCGGCGACGATGCGGCCGATCGTCTGGCGCGGGTCGAGCGAACCGTACGGGTCCTGGAACACCATCTGGAAGCCGCGACGCGCAGCGCGCAATTCGGCCGCAGGCAGGCGGCTCAGGTCCTGGCCCATGAACTCGACACGGCCGCTGCTCGGCGCCTCCAGCGCCATCGCCAGGCGCGCCAGCGTCGACTTGCCCGAACCCGACTCGCCGACCACGCCAAGGCTGCGGCCAGCATGCAGTTCGAGGCTGACGCCGCGCAGCGCATCGACCACCGGCGCCGGCGAGAACAGGCTCTCGCGCGGCAGTGTGTATCGGCGCGTGACCTCATGCAGGGCGAGCAGGGGCGGCGCGGTCTCCGTCATGTGCCGATGATGCCCGAGGCGCGGTGCGCCTCGCTGACGTATCCGGTAGCGCGTGCTTGCGGCTCGTCACCGATATGTGGCCCACATGTTCGTAAGGCGGCGTCGCCGGACGCCCTGCCGACGTTACCGAGGTAAGGGTGGTGGATACACATGGGAAAGCATCCCATGTTGATCGTATGGTCCGTGCGCCGGCCCTCGAGGCCTGGCTCCATCCATCCAGAAGAAGGGAACAAGCATGAATGCAAGGACATCGACGTCGTTGAAGTTGAGCGTGCTGAGCCTGGCCATCGCCGTGCTCGCCGGCTGCGGCGGCAGCAGCGGTGGCGAGGACGCCGCGACCGGTTCGGCCATCCAGGTCGAACAGAGCGCCAGCGCACTGCGCGTGACCGTGGCCGGCGACAGCAGTGGCGGCACGAGCCGCAGCGCCGAAACCGTGATGGCGCAGTCGCAGTACGCCTTCTCGGCCAATGTGACCGGCGGCACGCACGCGGGCACGACGATCGACGGGACGCTGATCCTCAAGACGGAACAGGAGGACGGCGTGACCGAGATCGAGGGCCGGCTGATGCCGAGCACCCAGCTGCAGCCGGCCGGCGCAGCGCCGGTCGATTCGGCGCAGGTCGCCGCCCTGCGCGAGCAGCTCGAGACTCGGCTCGACGCGTTGCGCACGGCCTATCGCGCCGACGTGGATGTGCTGCTGACGACGCTGCGTGCGGCGTTCGAGGCCGAAGGTCGTGACCACGGACTCACAGCCGCCCAGCGCGAGGCGCTGGATGCGTTCAAGGAAGCCTTCTCGGCGCGTGTGTCGCGCTATCAGGACGACGTGGCCGTGGTGACCGAGGACATCCGCACGCAGTTGCAGGCACTGGGCGCGACGCTGGCCGACAGGGGTTCGCGTGATGGTGACGATCACGACGACGACCGCGAGGGCATGCGCGGCTACCCGGTGAAGGGCACGATCGACGCGAACGGGCAGGTGACGCTGAAGATCCGCTACGGCAAGCGCTCCGCGGTGCTGGCCGCCGGCCAGGTGGCGGCCGATGGCAGCATCTCCGGCACCTTCACCGGCCCGGCAGGCGACGATGCCGGTACCTTCACGGCCACGGCGGCAGCCGGGACCCCGGCGCCTGCGCCCGCGCCCGCACCCGCACCCGCACCCGCACCCGCACCCGCACCCGCACCCGCACCCGCACCCGCACCCGCACCCGCACCCGCACCGGCACCGGCACCGGCACCTGCACCTGCACCTGCACCGGCACCGGCACCGGCACCGGCACCGGCACCGGCACCGGCACCGGCACCGGCACCGGCACCGGCACCGGTCGGCGATGTGGCCAGCGGCCAGACGCTGTATGCGTCCAACTGCAGCGGCTGCCACGGCATGGGCAAGGCGAGCGACACCAAGGCCAACACGGCGACCAAGCTGAGTTCCGTGCTGAACAACGTATCGACCCACACCAGTGCGGGCCTGAACACGCGCTTCAGCAACCAGCAGTTGCTCGACCTGGCGGCCTACATCGCCAGCCCGAAGTGACGACCTGAGGAGCAAGGACGGGGCAGCACCTGCCCCGTCTCACCGCCGTTCGCGGCCCCAGCCTTGCGCACCGGTCAGCGGCACGAAGCGCACGTCCATCAGCGTTTCCTCCCGCTCGTCGTGCGCGCCGCTGCGGGTCACGCGCACCAGCCGCTGGTGGCCTTCGCGCGCGCCCACCGGCATCACCAGCCGACCACCCATCGCGAGCTGCGCCTTCAGCGCGGCGGGCACCACAGGCCCGGCCGCAGTGACGACGATCGCGTCGTAGGGTGCTGCCGCGGGCCAGCCGAGCGAGCCATCGGCATGGTGCACGTGCACGTTATGTGCGCCCTGCGCGGCGAGTGTCGCTGCCGCCGTTTCGGCAAGTACAGCGATGCACTCGACCGTGTGCACCTCCTTCGCCAGTCGCCCGAGCACGGCCGCGGCGTAGCCCGAGCCGGTGCCGATCTCGAGCACGCGCTCGCTGCCCTGCAACTGCAGCGCCTCGGCCATGAAGGCCACGATGTAGGGCTGCGAGATCGTCTGGCCGGCTGCTATCGGCAAGGGGTTGTCGTCGAAGGCATGGCCGCGCCAGTCGGGTTCGACGAAGTCCTCCCGCGGCACCGCGCGCATCGCGGCGAGCACGCGCGGTTCGCTCACGCCGCGGGCTTCGATCTGCGTCGCGACCATCTCGTGGCGGCGAGCGCCCATGTCCGCGTGATTCACGCAACGACCTCCTCGATGCGGATGCAGCGCGCCAGGTGATCGGCACCGACCTCGACCGCCGGTGGCGCCGCGCGCCGGCAGGCGTCGATCACGCGCTCGCAGCGGTCCGCGAACGCGCAGCCCGTGCCCAGGTCGGCCAGTTCGGGCACACGGCCGGGGATGGTCGGCAGCCTGGTGCCGCGCGTGGCGCCGAGCCGCGGCCGCGCGGCGTGCAGGCCGCGGGTGTAGGGGTGCGCGCGGCGCGCGAACACCGCGCCGACCGGCCCCGACTCGGCCACCGCGCCGCCGTACATCACCATCACGCGCTGCACATGGCGCGCCATCACGCCGAGGTCGTGGCTGATCAGCAGCAACGCCATGCCGCTGCCGCGCACCAGCTCGTCGATCAGCATCAGCACCTCGTGCTGCAGCGTCACGTCCAGTGCGGTGGTCGGCTCGTCGGCGATCAGCAGTTCGGGGCCGCAGGCCAGCGCCATCGCGATCATCACGCGCTGCCGCTGGCCGCCGCTGAGCTGGTGCGGGTGGGCGTCGAGGCGCTTCGCGGCCTCGGGCAACTGAACGCGCTCGAGCAGGCGCAGCGCCTCGGCGCGCGCCGCTGCCCGGTCGAGGCCGCGATGCAGGCGCAGCGGCTCGGCCACCTGCGCGCCGACGGTGTGCAGCGGGTTCAGCGCCGTCATCGGCTCCTGGAAGATCATCGCGATGCGGTCGCCGCGCAGTTGCGCCATCGCGTCGTCGTCCAGCCCGACCAGCTCCGTTCCGTTGAGGCGGATGCTGCCCTCGACCTGCGCGCCTTCCGGCAGCAGGCCCATCAGCGCCAGCGCGGTCAGCGACTTGCCGCAGCCGCTCTCGCCGATCAGGCCGAGCTTGTCGCCGCGTTCCAGCGCGAACGACACCCCACGCAGCGCCGCCACCGGGCCGCGCGCGCTGGGCAGCACGACCCGTAGGTCACTGACCTCGAGCATCGCCATGGCGTGGCCGTCTCGTCATGCAGGCACGATAGCGCGATTCGCGCTCGCCGGGCTATCGCTGCCGCGCCAGCTTCGGGTCGAGCAGATCGCGCAGCCCGTCGCCCATCAGGTTCAGGCCGAGCACGCTGAGCACGATCGCCAGGCCCGGCCAGACGGCCAGCAGCGGCGCCTGGTACATCATGCTCTGGCCCTCGCCGAGCATGCGGCCCCAGCTCGGCGTCGGCGGCTGCGTGCCCAGGCCGAGGTAGCTCAGCGCCGCCTCGGCGAGGATGGCGATCGCGAAGCGGATCGTCGCCTGCACGATCAGCACCGAGGCGATGTTCGGCAGCACGTGCTCGAGCGTGATGCGCCAGCCGCTCTTGCCGCAGGCGCGGGCGGCGAGCACGTACTCGCGTGTCCACACCGTGGCGGCCGAGGCACGCGTGATGCGCGCGAACTCCGGGATGTTGAAGATGCCGATCGCGACGATGGCGGTCACCAGCCCCGGCCCGTAGACGGCGGTCAGCATGATGGCCGTGAGCAATGCGGGGAAGGCGATGGCGAAGTCGCTGGCGCGCATCACCAGCTCCTCCACCCAGCCGCGCCGCGCTGCGGCGAGCAGGCCGAGCGCGACGCCGGCGACGATGCCGATGCCCACGGCGATCAGGCCGACGGCGATCGAGGCGCGGGCGCCGACGATGAGCAGCGAGACGATGTCGCGCCCCAGGCTGTCGGTGCCCAGCCAGTGGGTGGCCGAGGGCGGCTGCAGCTTGTTGGGCACGTCGATCTCGGTGGCCGAGTGCGGTGTCCAGACGAAGGACAGCAGGGCCAGGCCGATCAGCAGCGCGACCAGAACGCCTCCGGCGACGAAGCTCGGGTGGCGGCGCGCGCGTCTCCAGAAGGTCATGACTGCCCCTCGGCCGACGTGGCCGTCGGCCGGTCCCCCGAGGGGAACGACGGCCGCGGCTCCATGCCCGCCTGCGCGGGCATGGACGGCCGGAGTGCCAGCCCCGTCTCGGGGCTGGCGGGGGCCGGCTTGGGAGCGGCCCGGCGCTCGGCCCTCATGCCCGCGCCACCTTCAGCCGCGGGTCGATCACCGCGTAGAGCAGGTCGACCACGAAGTTGATGGCGATCACCGTGGCCGCCAGCAGCATCACGATGTTCTGCACCAGCGGCAGGTCGCGGTTGCCGATCGCCTGGAAGACCAGGCGGCCGAGGCCGGGCAGCGAGAACACGTTCTCGATCACCACCGTGCCGGTGACCAGGTTGGCGAACTGCAGGCCCATCACGGTGACCACCGGCACCAGCGCGTTGCGCAGCACGTGGCCCCACAGCACCGCGCGGTGCGACAGGCCCTTGGCGCGGGCGGTGCGCACGAAGTCCTCGCGCAGCACGTCGAGCACGGCCGAGCGGGTAAAGCGCGCGAGGATGGCGGCCTGCACCACCGCCAGCGCGAACGCCGGCAGCAGCAGCGCGTGCAGGCCGTCCCACAGGCCACCGCCTTCGTCTTCCGTCCAGCCGGGGAATCCGCCGGCCGGGAACCAGGGCAGCTTCACCGCGAACAGCATCACCAGCAGGATGCCGAACCAGAAGCTCGGCACCGCGATGCCGAGCTGGCTGGCGGCCATCACGCCGAGATCGCCGGCGCGGTTGTGGCGCGAGGCCGCGTAGACGCCGGCGGCCAGCGCCAGCACCGTGCTCAGCAGCATCGCCAGCAGCGCCAGCGGCACGGTGACGCCCAGGCGCTCGCCGATCAGCCCGGCGATCGGCGTGTCGTAGGCATGGCTGAGCCCGAGCTCGAGCGTGAGCAGGCCGCCCAGCCAGGCCAGGTAGCGCTCGGGTGCCGGTCGGTCGAGGCCGAGCTTCTTCTCCAGCGCCTGCACGGCCTGCGGCGTCGCGCTCTCGCCCAGCATCACCTCGGCGGCGTTGCCCGGCAGCACGGTCAGCGCAGCGAACACGATCAACGAGGCCACGGCGAGCGTGAGCACGAAGCTGGCGAAGCGCTTGAGCAGGAAGAGGCTGATGGCGGCTCCTGGCCGGTGGACGGCGGCGATGATGCCCGAAAGCGGGCCGGGCGCAGCGCGCGTGCATCCGCAGCGTGCCCGGCTGCGTATGCCGGCGCATGCGCCACCTTCGACTCTCAGCCCTCGCCGCCGGCCTGATCGCGGCCGCGCCGGTTGCCGCCCACGACACCTGGTTCCAGGTCGAGGACCGAAACGCCGCCGGTTCGCGCACGCTGGCGCTGGGCACCGGCAACCGGTTTCCGCTGCAGGAGACGCCGATCGGCGCCGAGTACCTGGTCGCCTCGGGTTGCCGCGCCGGCGGTGGCGAGTTGCTGCCGCTCGAGCCGCTGCGCGTCGGCGAGCGGGCGCTGCTGCTGCGCACGCCGCCGGCGCACGCCGGCCTGAGCTGCTGGGCGCAATCGCAGCCCTTCGAGATCACGCTGGCGCCAGCGCTGGTCGAGGCCTACCTGAAGGAGATCGCCGCGCCGCCCTCGGTGCATGCGGCCTGGGCCGACATGCGCTCGCGCGGCATCGCCTGGACCGAGCGCTATGCGAAGCACGCGCGCATCGAGCTGCCGGGCACGCAGCTGCGCAGGGCGGCGGTCAGCAGCGGCATGGCGATGGACGCACGGCCGCTCGGCGAGGTGGGCGCCTGGCAGGTTGGCGACAGCGCCGGCTTCGAGGTGCTGCGCGATGGCCGGCCGCTGCCGGACTTCGCCGTCGAGTTCCGCCACGAGCGTGCGCCGGTCGGCGTGTGGCGCCGCACCGACGCGCAGGGCCGTGTCGAGATGCGCTTGCCGCTGCCCGGCCGCTGGGTGCTGCGTGGCACCGAGCTGCGCGCCGTTCCCGATACGCCCGGGCACTGGGAGAGCCGTTTCGTCACGCTGGCCTTCGAGGTGGCCGCACGCGAGAAGCCAGACACTCAGAACGGCATGAATTCCAGGCCGAACGCACGCTCCGTGAACCACAGCGCCGCCAGCAGCGCGATCGCCAGCGAACCGCCGCTGAACACCGCCCGCTGATAGAAGCGCGTGTCGCGCAGCGCGTAGGCCAGCGGCAGGAAGGCGATCACGATCGCCAGCTGGCCGAGCTCGACGCCGACGTTGAATCCGAACAGCGCCAGCGCCAGCGCGTCCTGCGGCAGGCCGAGGTCGGCCAGCACGCTGGCGAAGCCGAAGCCGTGCACCAGGCCGAAGCCGAAGGCCATCGCCCAGCGCCGGCCCTGGAACACCGGCCGCAGGTTGTTCAGCGCCGCCAGCACCACCGAGGCGGCGATGGTCGCCTCGACCAGCCGCGAGGGCAGCGCGACGAAGCCCAGCGTCGCCAGCGTCAGCGTGATCGAATGCGCCACCGTGAACGAGGTGACGATCTTCAGCACCTCGACGAAGGCGCCGCGGAAGCTCGCCGCCGGTTCCCAGCGCGCAGCGCGCCAGACCAGCACCGCCGGCAGCAGCAGCGAGAGCAGGAACAGGATGTGGTCGAAGCCGATCCAGATGTGCCACACACCCTCGCGCACATAGTCGGTGAACTGTTCCAGCCGGTCTGACTGCTTCAGTTCATAGACCGGGCTGGCGCTGTCCGGCCCGAGCACCGCGGTGCGGATGATGCCCTGCGCCTGCAGGCGCAGCAGGCCGCGGTGTTGCGGGTCGATGTCGGCGAACAGGCGGTAGCCGAGCGCGAGCTTCTGCGGCGGCGCCGGGCAGCCGACCTCGAAGCTCAGCACCGTGTAGGCGCCGTCGGTGTGCTGGTCGATCAGCTGCTCGCCGGCACGCGCCACGCAGGGCTGGCCGTCGCCGGTGATGGACAGGCGCGCGAGCGCGTAGGCGGCGATGTCGGCGTGGCGCACGCGCACTTCGCCCCAGGTGATCTCGCCGCTGCCGTCGGCATCCAGGCCGATGGCCACGTCGAGGTCGCGTAGCGCGATGTCCCACTGGCCGCGCAGCGTGCTGCCGTCCTGCGTCAGCGTCAGGTAGCTGTCGGAGGGCTTGTGGGCCAGCGCCGGTGTCGCTGCGCCGAGCAGCGTCGCCGCGGCAAGGCCGAGGGCCGCGACAGCTCGCTGCCAGCGGATCATGAGCGACCCTTCAGCTTCGCCGCGAGGGCGCGCAGCACCACGCTTTCGACGCGGTTGGCCTCCAGCCAGCGTTGCACCGGTTCGGCCGCGGCCGGGTCGCGCGCGGCGACCGCCGCTTCGAGCAGCACGCGCGCATCGGCAGGCTCGCGCTGCAGCGTGTAGTTGGTTCGTGCCAGTTCGAGCGCGCGCTTCGTGTCGCCGAGCACGGCGAGCGCGAAGCGGGCCTCTTCCTTCTGGTGAAGCGCGTCGCCGCGCAGCCGTGCTGCATCGAAGCGCGCCGTCAGCGCCTGCCGCCATTCGATCGCCTTCGGCGAGGTGACCGCCTTGCCGGCGATCGCCAGGCGCAGCAGCAGCAGGTCGGAGCGCTCCTTGCCCTGCAGCCGCTCGATCACCTCGGCGGCGCGGCCGCGGTCGAGCAGGAAGTCGGCATAGGCGGATTCCAGGTACACGTCCGGCAAACCGAGTGCCAGCGCCTCGCGGAAGGCTGCCTCGGCTTCGACATGGCGGCCGCGGTGCAGCTCGATCTCGGCCAGCCGCGTCAGTGCCCACAGCCGCAGGGCCGCGTCGGCAGAAGGTGCGGAACGCAGGGCCGTTCGCAGTCCATCGGCGGCCGGGCCGGCGCGCCCGGTCAGCGCATCGACCTGCGCACGGCAGGCGGCGCCGACCAGCGGCTCGGCCAGTGCGGCGAGTCGTTCGCAGGCCTGGCGCGCGGCCGGATAGTCCGCCTGCACGAGGAGGATCGCCACCTGCCACGAGCGTGCCTCGGCGTTGGCTGGATCGGCCGCGATGACGGCGGCGAGATCGGCCAGCGCCGCGTCGAACTCGTGGCCGTACTGGCGCAGCACCGCGCGCAGCACCCGCACCTCGGCCGGCGGATCGGGCTGCGTCCACCACGGCGCCAGCGCCGCCTGTGCGTAGCCGACGTAACGCGGGTCACCCTCGGCGCCGGCCTCCTCGACGTAGCGGCGCGCGAGACGCACCGCCGCGCCCGGGTCGTCCGGCGCAGCACGCCACTGCTCGCGCAGGGCGCGCAACTCGCGCTGGCGCGGATCGGCCGCGCGCGCCGGCAAGCGCTCCAGCACCTGCTGGTCGGAACTCGGGACGAAGGGGGCGGCGTTGGCAGTCGCGGGAAGGGCGCACGCGGCGAGCGCGGCAAGAACGAATCGATACACCGGTGACGACATGAGTGAAGCGCAACAGTATCCGGTCAATTCATTCACCGGCCGCATCGTGCGGTCACAATCCGCGCCGGCCGGCGGTCAACCGCTGAGCGGCCGTCGCGTTTCGGGAAGGCCGGGGCTGAACCCGTTCCCGGAACCGACTTCAAACCCACTACAGAAAGCATTCCCATGAGCAAGACTCTCGCGACCCTGATCACCGCCCTGTTCGCCGCCGTGGCCTTCAACGCGCAAGCCGGCTCGCACGCCGGTGGCGCCCCGATGAAGGCCAGCGAGCCGGCCGCCAAGGCCAGCGCTGCCAAGAAGGCCGAGAAGAAGGAAATGAAGAAGGAAATGAAGAAGGAAGAAGCGAAGAAGTAATTCTTCGCAGGCTTCTACGCCGGAGCGGCTGCAGCGGATGCAGCCGCTCTTTTCTTTTCCGGGCGGCTACTTCTTCTTGTTGTAGACGTCGACGCAGACCGCGGCCAGCAGCACCAGGCCCTTGATGACCTGCTGGTAGTCGATGCCGATGCCGAGGATGGACATGCCGTTGTTCATCACGCCCATGACGAAGGCGCCGATCACCGCACCCATCACACGGCCGACGCCGCCCGAGGCCGAGGCGCCGCCGATGAAGCAGGCGGCGATGACGTCGAGCTCGAAGCCCAGCCCGGCCTTCGGCGTCGCGGTGTTCAGCCGCGCGGCGAACACCAGCCCGGCCAGCGCCGCCAGCACGCCCATGTTGACGAAGGTGAGGAAGGCCAGCCGCTCGGTGCGGATGCCCGACAGCCGTGCCGCCTTCTCGTTGCCGCCGAGCGCGTAGATGCGCCGGCCGATCGTCGTGCGCGTGGTCACGAAGTCGTAGGCGACCATCAGCACGAACATGATGATCAGCACGTTGGGCAGGCCCTTGTAGGTGGCCAGCAGCCAGGACAGCGCGACGATGATCGCGGCGAACACCGCGTTGCGCGCCGCGAACAGGCTCGTCGGTTCGGTGTCCATGCCGTGCAGCTGCTGGTTGCTGCGTGCGCGCCAGGCCATCACCACCATCGCCAGCGCGACCAGCACACCCAGCAGCAGCGAGGTCAGGCGCAGCTCGGTGCCGCCGAACCAGTCGGGGATGAAGCCCGAACTGAGCTTCTGGAAGGTCTCGGGGAAGGGCCCGACCGACTGGCCATTGAGCAGCGCCAGCGCCAGGCCCTTGAACACCAGCATGCCGGCCAGCGTGACGATGAACGAGGGGATGTGGAAGTAGGCGACGAACCAGCCCTGCGCCGCGCCGATCAGCCCGCCGACGATGAGGCAGACGACCGTCGCCGGCACGAAATGCCATTCGTAGTTGACCATCAGCACCGCCGCCAGCGCGCCGACGAAGCCGCACACCGAGCCGACCGACAGGTCGATGTGGCCGGCCACGATCACCAGCAGCATGCCCAGCGCCATGATGATGATGTAGCTGTTCTGCAGCACCAGGTTCGTGAGGTTCAGCGGCTGCAGCAGCGTGCCGTCGGTCATGACCTGGAAGAAGATCATGATCGCCACGAGCGACAGCAGCATGCCGTACTCGCGCAGGTTCTGCTTCAGGAAGTGGCCGGCGCGCCCGCCCGCCGCGCCGCCTTGCTGCTGGATCGTCTGTTCCATGGTGCCTCTCAGGTCCCGGCCTTCACGATCGCGCGCATGATCTTCTCCTGCGAGGCGTCGTCGGCATCGAACTCGGCGACGAACTCGCCTTCGTTCATCACGTAGATGCGATCGCACATGCCCAGCAACTCCGGCATCTCCGAGGAGATCATCAGGATGCTGCGGCCTTCCTCGGCCAGGCGGGCGATCAGCGTGTAGATCTCGAACTTGGCGCCAACGTCGATGCCGCGTGTCGGCTCGTCGAGGATGAGCAGCGTCGGGTCGGCGAACAGCCACTTGGCCAGCACCACCTTCTGCTGGTTGCCGCCGGACAGATTGACCACCGGCTGATGCACGCCGGCACAGCGTGTGGCCAGGCGCTGGCGGTACTCGGTGGCGACGGCGAACTCGCGGCCTTCGTCGATCACGCCTCGCTTCGAGACGCCACCGAGGTGGGCCAGCGTGGTGTTGTGGGCAATGCTGTCGTCGAGCACCAGGCCGAGCGACTTGCGGTCTTCGGTCACGTAGGCGATGCCGTGCGCGACGGCCTTGCCGACGCTGCCCGTGTCGATGTCGCGGCCATTCATTCGCACCGTGCCGCTGATGCGGTGGCCGTAGCTGCGTCCGAACACGCTCATCGCCAGCTCGGTGCGGCCGGCACCCATCAGCCCGGCGATGCCGACGATCTCGCCCTTCTTCACCTGCAGGTTGACGCCCTTGACCACCTCGCGGTCGTGGTGCAGCGGGTGGAAGACGCGCCAGTCGCGCAGCTCGAACACCGTCTCGCCGATCTTCGGCGTGTGCTTGGGGTAGCGGTCGGCCATCTCGCGGCCGACCATCGCGCGGATGATCAGGTCTTCGCTGGCCGGCCCCTCGCGGCAGTCGATCGTCGTGATCGTCGAGCCATCGCGCAGCACGGTGATGGCGTCGGCCACCTTGGCGATCTCGTTGAGCTTGTGCGAGATCAGGATGCAGGCGATGCCGTGCGACTTCAGCTCCAGCAGCAGCTCGAGCAGGGCGTCGCTGTCGCTCTCGTTCAGGCTCGCCGTCGGCTCGTCGAGGATCAGCAGCTTGACCTCCTTGGCCAGCGCCTTGGCGATCTCGACCAGCTGCTGCTTGCCGACGCCGATGTCGGTGATCAGCGTGGCGGGCGATTCCTTCAGCCCGACCTTGGACAGCAGCTCGCGGGTGCGGCGGTGCGCCAGCGTCCAGTCGATCACGCCGTACTTCGCCGGCTCGTTGCCGAGGAACATGTTCTCGGCGATCGACAGCAGCGGCACCAGCGCCAGCTCCTGGTGGATGATGATGATGCCGAGTTGTTCGCTGTCGTGGATGCCGGAGAAGCGCCGCTCCTGGCCCTGGTAGCGGATCTCGCCCACGTACTCCGGGTGCGGGTAGACGCCGGACAGCACCTTCATCAGCGTCGACTTGCCGGCGCCGTTCTCGCCGACGACGGCATGGATCTCGCCGGCGCGAACGCTGAGGTTCACGTCGGACAGCGCGGTCACGCCATGAAAGCGCTTGGTGATGCCGCGCATCTCGAGCAAGGCGTCCACGGTGTCTCCCATGGCGGACGATGATGCATGGAAGAAGGTCCCGCGTCAGCGGGACCTTCACGGAGAAAGGCCGCGCGGGGCCTTACTTCAGCTGGCTTTCCTTGTAGTAGCCACTGTCGACCAGCACCTTCTTCCAGTTGCTCGAATCGACCGCCACCGGCTTGAGCAGGTAGCTGGGCACCACCTTGACGCCGTTGTTGTAGGTCTTGGTGTCGTTGATCTCGGGCTGCTTGCCGGCCAGCACCGCGTCGACCAGATTGGCGGTGACGCGGGCGAGGTCGCGCGTGTCCTTGAACACGGTGGAGTACTGCTCGCCCTTGAGCATCGACTTGACCGACGGGATCTCGGCGTCCTGGCCGCTGACGATCGGGCAGGGCTGCGCCGCCGTGCAGTAGCCGACGCCCTTCAGCGACGACAGGATGCCGATCGACAGGCCGTCGTACGGCGACAGCACGGCGTGAACCTTGTCCTTGCCGTAGAAGGCCGACAGCAGGTTGTCCATGCGCGCCTGCGCGACCGCGCCGTCCCAGCGCAGCGTGCCGACCTTGTCCATGCCCATCTGCTTGCTGCGCACGACCAGCTTGCCGCTGTCGATGTGGGGCTTGAGCACCGACATCGCGCCGTCGTAGAAGAAGAAGGCGTTGTTGTCGTCGGGCGAGCCGCCGAACAGCTCGATGTTGAACGGGCCCTTGCCGGCCTTCAGGCCGAGCTTGTCGACGATCGAGCCGGCCTGCAGCACGCCGACCTGGAAGTTGTCGAAGGTGGTGTAGTAGTCGACGTTCTTCGAGCCGCGGATCAGGCGGTCGTAGGCGATGACCTTGACGCCCTTGTCAGCCGCCTTTTGCAGTGCGCCGGACAACGTGGTGCCATCGATGGCGGCGATCACCAGGACCTTGACGCCCTTGGTGATCATGTTCTCCACCTGCGCCAGCTGGTTCGGAATGTCGTCGTCGGCGTACTGCAGGTCGGTCTTGTAGCCCTTCTCCTTGAACACCTTGACCATGTTGTCGCCGTCGGCGATCCAGCGCGCCGAGGACTTGGTCGGCATCGAGATGCCCACCGCGCCCTTGTCCTGCGCGGCGGCGGGAAGCATCCAGGTGGTGGCTGCCAGGCCCAGGGTGGCCAGCAGGGTGGTTCTGCGTTGCATGTGGTGTCTCCTTGTCGTGTTCGAGTGTTGTGGGTCATGTCGGCCGCCGCACCGCTCGACTCGGCGCGGCAGCCCGGGTCATCTCATCCGTCGAAGCGATTGGCAGGCAGACCGGTCGCGTCGGTCTCGACCGCGAACAGCGCACCGGCCAGCGGCTGCGCCGCCAGCTTCTCGGCGCTCAGCTCGAAGCGTGCGCTGGTGATGAAGAGTGTCTTCAGGTCCGGTCCGCCGAAGGCGACGTTGGTGATGTGGTCCGTGGGCAGCTCAACGCGCGCCAGCTCGGCGCCGCTGACAGGGTCGTGGCAGCTCACGCAGGCGGCGCCCCAGTGAGCGATCCAGAGCCGGCCATCGGCGTCGGTGGTCATGCCGTCGGGATAGCCGTCGCCCTTGGCGAAGACGAGGAACTCGCGCGAGGCGCCGACCGTGCCGGCCAGCGGGTCGAACGCGTAGGCGCGCACGCTCTTGTTCACCGTGTCGTTGAAGAACATCGTGCTGCCATCGAGTGACCAGGTCGGACCGTTGGTGACCACGAAGCCGGCATCGAGCGCACGCATGCAGTGGCCGGGGCCGTCGAAGCGGTACAGCGCCCCGCTCGGCTCGCGGATGGCGAAGTCCATCGTGCCGCCCCAGAAGCGGCCCTGCGCATCGCACTTGCCGTCGTTGAAGCGATTGCCCGGGCGCTCGGGCTCGGGTTCGTCCAGGCGCTGCAGCGTGCCATCGGCCGGATCGAAGAAGGCGAAGCCGCGGCGCAGCGTGATCGCCAGGCCCGGGCCGCGCGTGCGCTCGGCGACGGCCGAGATGGTGTCGGGCAGGGTCCAGCTGCGCTGTTCGCCGCTGGCCGGGGTGAAGCGATGCAGGCGATGCTCGAGGATGTCGACCCAGTACAGCGCGCGTTCGCGCGGCGACCAGCAGGTGCCTTCGCCCAGCGTGGCGCCGGCCGCCCAGACGCAGCGGGCGGTGCCGATCGAGGGGGCGGTGATCGCCATCGGCCTCAGTGCGAGTCGCGCGGAACCGGCGCGCCACTGCCGCCGACCAGGAAGTCGAGGTCGGCGCCGAGGTGGGCTTGCTGCACGTGGTCCACGTAGAGCTTGTACCACCCGCGCTTCGGTGCCTCGGGGGCCTGCCAGTCGGCGCGGCGGCGCGCCAGCTCCGCGTCACTGACTTCCAGGTGCAGGCGGCGCGCGGCGACGTCGAGCTCGATCATGTCGCCGCTCTTCACCAGCGCCAGCGGCCCGCCGGCGGCGGCCTCGGGCGAGGTGTGCAGCACCACGGTGCCGTAGGCGGTGCCGCTCATGCGGGCGTCGCTGATGCGGACCATGTCGGTGATGCCCTTGCGCAAGACCTTCGGCGGCAGCGGCATGTTGCCGACCTCGGCCATGCCGGGGTAGCCCTTGGGGCCGCAGTTCTTCAGCACCAGGATGCAGGTCTCATCGACGTCGAGGGCCTCGTCGTCGATGCGGGTGTGGAAGTCCTCGATGGTCTCGAACACCACCGCGCGGCCGCGGTGCCTGAGCAGGTGCTCGCTGGCCGCCGAGGGCTTGATGACCGCACCGTCCGGCGCCAGGTTGCCGCGCAGCACGGCGATGCCGGCGGCCGGCTTGAACGGCTGCTCGAAAGGTTTGATGACCTCGCGGTTCCAGCACGGCGCCTCGGCGCTGTTCTCGCCGATGGTCTTGCCGTTGACGGTGAGCGCGTCGAGGTGCAGCAGGTGGCGGATCTCCTTCAGCACCGCCGGCAGCCCGCCAGCGTAGAAGAAGTCCTCCATCAGGAAGCGACCGGAAGGCTGCAGGTCGACCAGGCAGGGGATCTGCGAGCCGAGTTGGTCCCAGTCGTCGAGCTTGAGCTCCACGCCCATGCGGCCGGCCACCGCCAGCAGGTGGATCACCGCGTTGGTCGAGCCGCCGATCGCCGCATTGGCGCGAATCGCGTTCTCAAAGGCGGCGCGCGTCAGGATCTTCGACATGCGCAGGTCGTCCTTGACCATTTCGACGATGCGCCGGCCGGTCATCTGCGCGAGTCGGTTGCGCCGTGTGTCGGCGGCGGGAATCGCCGCGTTCTCCGGCAGCGCCATGCCCAGCGCCTCGACCATCGAGGCCATCGTCGAGGCCGTGCCCATGGTCATGCAACTGCCCTTGCTGCGGTGCATGCACGACTCGGCTTCGGTGAACTCGTCCATCGTCATCTCGCCTGCGCGCACCATCTCGCTCATCTGCCACACGCCGGTGCCCGAGCCGATGTCCTTGCCGCGGAACTTGCCGTTGAGCATCGGCCCGCCGGACAGGCCGATGGTCGGCAGGTCGCAACTGGCCGCGCCCATCAGCAGCGCCGGCGTGGTCTTGTCGCAACCCATCAGCAGCACCACGCCGTCGATCGGGTTGCCGCGGATGCTCTCTTCGACGTCCATGCTGGCGAGGTTGCGGAACAGCATCGCGGTCGGGCGCAGCTGCGTCTCGCCGAGCGACATGACCGGGAACTCGAGCGGGAAGCCACCAGCCTCGTAGACGCCGCGCTTGACGAACTCGGCCAGCTCGCGGAAGTGGCCGTTGCACGGCGTCAGCTCGCTCCAGGTGTTGCAGATGCCGATCACCGGGCGGCCGTCGAGAAGGTCGTGCGGGTAGCCCTGGTTCTTCAGCCAGCTGCGGTGCACGAAGCCGTCACGGTCCTGCCGCCCGAACCAGGCCTGGCTGCGGCGGACGGGTTTCTTCGGATCCATGACGAGTTTCTCCAGGGGCGGCTTGACGCGCCGGATGCTATCGCTCCACACTGATGCTTGAAAAATAACTGAATAGCTATCTGACATGTCAAAGTCGATATCACAGGCGCGATCGAGCTCGGCACGCTATCCCAGCCTGCAGGGCCGGGCAGTGTTCGTGACCGGCGGTGGCTCGGGCATCGGCGAGGCGATCGTCGAGGCCTTCGCGGCGCAGGGCGCCCGGGTCGCCTTCATCGACATCGCCGCCGAGGCGAGCGCCGCCCTGGCTGCGCGCCTGGAAGCCCAGGGTCGCGGCCGGCCGTGGTGGCGCGCCTGCGACGTGACCGACGTGGCCGCACTGCAGGCGGCGATCGCCGACGCCGCGAAGGAGCTCGGCGACTTCCATGCGCTGGTCAACAACGTCGCCAGCGACGACCGCCACACGCTGGCCTCGATCACGCCGGCCTACTACGACGAGCGCATCGCCATCAACCAGCGCGCAGCGCTGTTCGCGATGCAGGCGGTGGCGCCGGGCATGCAGCGCCTGGGCGGCGGGGCCATCGTCAACCTCGGCTCGATCGGCTGGCAGATCAAGTCGGCCGAATACCCCTGCTACGCGGTCTCCAAGTCGGCGGTCAACGGGCTCACGCGCGGCACCGCCGCCTCGCTCGGCCGCGATCGCATCCGCGTCAACACGGTGACGCCGGGCTGGGTGATGACCGAGCGGCAGAAGCGGCTGTGGGTCACGCCCGAAGGCGAGGCCGAGATCGACCGCAACCAGTGCCTGCCGGACCGGCTGCAGCCGCAGGACATCGCGGCGATGGTGCTGTTCCTCGTGTCGGACGACGCGAAGATGTGCACGGCCCAGGAGTTCGTGGTGGACGGTGGCTGGAGGTAGATGGAGCACCCGGCTCCCGGACTGCCGGGAGCCACCCGCCGAGCGGGTTGCGCGGCCGCCTTGGGAGCGGCCCGGCGCCGGCCGCGTGTTCACTCCAGCCCGGTCAGATCCAGCTCCGCCCCGTAGACCGTCAGCGCCGCCGACTTGATCGCGCGCAGCATCACCTTCGCCGCCGGCGAGAGCAGCCGGTCGGTGCGGGTGATCAGGCCGAAGGCGTCCATCTTGCACGGCAGCGCGATCGGCAGGATCGCCACCATGCCGTGCTGCGCGTAGTAGCGCGCCACGTCGGTGGCGATCACCGCCAGCGCCTCGCTGCCCTGCAGCATCTTGGTGACGAACAGCAGCGCGGTGGTCTCGATCAGGTCGGCCGGCGCCTCCAGGCCGTCTTCCTGGAACATCAGCTCGAAGCGATGGCGCAGCACGCTGCCCGGCGGTGGCACGATCCAGGCCTGGCCGACCACGTCGCGCAGCGTCAGCCGCGGTTGCGCCAGCAGCGGGTGGCCGGGCCGCGTGATCACGCTGACCGGCTCCTCGACCAGCGCCTCGTAGCGCAGGTCGGTCTTGTCGTGGCGCTCGAACAGGCGGCCGACCGCCATGTCGAGCTTGCCCTGCGCCAGGCGCTCCATCAGCACGTCGCTGGTCTCGATGGCCAGTTGCACGCGCAGGCTGGGGTGCTGCTGCTTGACCATCGCCACCGCCGCCGGCAGCAGGTTCAGCCCCGGCGTCGTGATCGCGCCGACGCTGACCTGGCCGAAGCGCCCGGCCTTCAGCGCCTCGATCTCGTCCTGCGCCTGCGAGAGACTGGCCAGCGCCATGCGCGCGTGGCGGATCATCGTCTCGCCGTACCAGGTGGCGCGCATGCCGCGCGGCAGCCGGTCGAACAGCGGCACGCCGAGCATCTCCTCCAGCTCCTTGAGCAGCTTGGAGGCGGCCGGCTGCGTCATGTTCAGCACCTGCGCGGCGCGGTGGATGTTGCCCTCCTCCTCTAGCGCCATCAGCAGCAGCAACTGGCGCGTCTTCAGGCGCGCGCGGATGAACCAGTGGGTGTAGTTGGTGGCCATGCGATCTCGGATCGTATATGTCAAAGCGCCGAAAATCTATTGGATCGTTATCGGTCGTCTCTTTAGCATGCGGCAGCCAACAGATTGCGGACCCACCGCAGCGTGGGGAGACGCCATGCGATTCATCCAGTACCTCGACGACGACGGCAACCAGCGCGTCGGCTGCACCAGCACCGATGCCGGCCGGGTGCGCCGGCTCGACGGCACCGCCACGCTGCTCGCGCTGGCGCAGGCCGCCTTCGACCACGGCCGCACGCTGGTGCACATGGCCGAAGCCCGGCTGGGCGCGCTGGAAGTGACACCGATGGCGCGGCTGCTCGATGGCTTGCGCGTGCTCACCCCGCTGATGCACGACGACCCGGCGCATTGCCTGGTCAGCGGCACCGGTCTGACCCACCTGGGCAGCGCGGCCACACGCGACGCCATGCACCACAAGCTCGGCGCGCAGGGCGGGGAGTCGCTGTCCGACTCGATGCGCATGTTCAAGTGGGGCCTCGATCGTGGCCGCCCGCCGCACGGCGAGGCGGGCGTGCAGCCCGAGTGGTT
>NZ_CALRZC010000051.1:0-40953 GCF_943372545.1 Variovorax sp. YR752
AGGTCCCGAAAACCCTTTGATGCGAACTACCTCAAGGCAACCAGCCCTTGACGAGCACAACGGTGTCTTGATTTCGCTGCGGGAAGCACCCAGTGTCCTGCGCCCGCTGAGCGCTGTCGTTGTGCGGGTCGATCAACAGCCGCACTGCCCAACGCTCACGTCGATGGGGTGCCTTGCGCAGCGAAATCAAGGAGGAGCCCGAAGGGCGGGGGACATTCGCGGAGCAAGGTACCGCGTCGGCGGGAGCGTCGCCCTGAACTGCAGCAGCAGCAGCAGATCAGACCGTCGGCAACGTGGCCTGCATCGACGGCCGCTGGTTGAACGCCGCAAACCACTTCGCGCTGTTCGGTGCCTGGGCGCGCCAGTCCACCGAGGGAAAGCGGAAGTCCATGTAGCCCAGCGCACAGCCGAAGGCGATGGTGCCGATGTCGACGCGCTCGCCGAACGACGGCGCCGCCGCCTCGAGCCATTCGAGGCCGGTGCGCACCTTGTCGAGTTGGCCGTCGGTCCAGTCGGTCCAGCGCAGCGCCTCGGGGCGCAGCATGGTCTCGTAGCGCGCGAGCAGCGCGGCGCCGGTCATGCCGTCGGCCAGCGACAGCTCGGTCAGGCGCTCCCAGCGCGCAGGCCCGGTGGCCGGGAACAGGCCGCCGCCGTGTGTCGTGTCGAGGTACTCGCAGATCACGCGGCTGTCGAACAGCACCTGGCCGTCGTCGGTGAGGAAGGTCGGCACCTGGCCCAGCGGGTTGTTCGGGAGGATGCTGGCGTCGCGCTTCACCGGGCCGGCGGCGCTGGGCAGTTTTTCGATGCGATCGGCCACGCCGAGTTCGTGGGCCACGACCATGCACTTGCGCACGAAAGGAGAGGCGGGGGAGAAGAAGATCTTCATGGTCGGAGCGATCGAGCGAGTGAGTGAAGGAAAGCGGAGGACCGTTCAGCCCGTGATCGGCGTGCGCGGCGTGCCCGGCTTGCGGATGCGCAGCATGCCCTCCTGCGCCGCCGACGCCACAAGGCGCCCGTCGCGCGTGTAGATGCTGCCGCGGCACAGGCCGCGCGCGCCGCCGGCGCTGGGCGAGTCGACCACGTAGAGCAGCCAGTCGTCCAGGCGGAAATCGCGGTGGAACCACATCGCGTGGTCCAGGCTGGCGGGGCGCACCTGGCCGCTCATGAAGCTCAGGCCGTGCGGCAGCATCGCGGCGCGCAGCAGGCCGTGGTCGGAGGCGTAGGCCAGCAATGCGCGGTGCACGGTCAGGTCGTCGGGCAGCGGCGCGATGGCGCGCATCCAGATGGCGCTCTGGTTCTCCGTGGGGCGCACCTCGGGCCGCAGCAGGTCTTCGGGGTCGACGCGCCGGTACTCGATGCCGTGCGGCTGGATGGCCTTGGAGCGCCAGGGTTCGGGCAGGCGGTCGCCGAGCGCGATGCGCTGGTCGAGCTCGCTGGTCAGGCCGTCGGGGCCTTCGACCGCGGGCATGGGGAACTGGTGCTCGACGCCCTCGTCCACGGTCTGGAACGAGGCCGACATTTCAAAAATGATGCGCTCCTGCTGGCGCGCCACCACGTGGCGCGTGGTGAAGCTGCGGCCGTCGCGCACGCGGTCGACGCTGTACTCGATGGGCGCGTGCTCGCCGGGCAGCAGGAAGTAGGCGTGCATCGAATGCACCGGGCGCTCGGCGCCCACCGTGAGGCTGGCGGCCATGAGCGACTGGCCGAGCACTTGGCCGCCGAAGACGGCGGGCGTGCCGATGTCCTCGCTCTGGGCCAGGAAACGGTCGCCGCCCAGCGGTTCGAGCTGCATGAGGGCGACGAGGTCGGCAACGAGGCGGGCGGCAAGGACGGGTTCGGGGGTCATCGGAGGGAGATTTCTGGGCGAAAAAAGCAGCCCTCGACGATAGCAAAGGCCGGGCCCGCGCGCTGTCGCGGCCCGGTCAGCAGCGCCCGGCAGGCCTACTTGAAGAAGCAGATGTCCAGCATCAGGCGCAGGCTGCAGCCGTGGTCGGTGCCGCCATCGACCATGCGCACCGGCACGCCGCCCAGCAGCATCGTGCCGTCGGCGCCGTACACCAGCGGCGAGCGCTCGGCCTGGCTGAACGCGCCGCTGAGCGTTTCCTGCTCGACGTACTTCAGGTACTGGCGGCGCGAAAAATCGACCTCGTCGGCCGACTTCAACGCCACCGCCGTGTAGCGCTTGCCGTAGACGGTGCCGAAGTAACGCAGCACCGGGCCGGTGCGGTCGCCGTACTTCACCTCGGCCTTGGCGAAGCCGGTCTGCACGAGGAAGTTGCGGTCTTCGGGCGTCAGGTCGGCGTCGAAGGCCATCAGCACGTACTGGCCTTCGAAGCTCTGGTTGCGCGCCACCTTCAGTTCGCCGATGAGCGCGGGCGTGACCTTGGTGCGGCCGTCCCAGCGCAGGAGCGCGGCCACGGAGGGGTCGCCGTCGAACACGTAGTGGTACTTGTCGCCGGCAATGGCGACCTTGCGGCCGTCCTTGGCCGCGACGAAGCTCAGCACGCGGTCCTTGCCGTGGACGGGGTCGCCCTCGGGGGTGCTGGCGCAGCCCACCTGCAGCAGGCCGAAGGCGGCGCAGGCCAGCGCCAGGAAGAGCCGACGCGCGGGGGTCGACAGCGAAGAAGAAAGAGGCACGGTGTGTCCGGGGTTCGAGTTCATCCAGCCCCGGACTCTAGCGCCGCGCCGCCCTCAGAAGGTGTGAATGAATCCGGCGTGGCCGAGCAGCCTGCCCAGGCGCGCCCCCTCAAGGCGCAAAGCGCAGCCATAGCTCGGGCTATGGCGAGCATTTGCAACGCCGAGGGGGCGTGTCTGGGCGGGATGAGCGGGCATGGCGGATTCGTTCACACCTTCTCAAGGGTCGAGGTCGACGCCGTCGGCCGCCAGCTTTTTCTGCAGCGCCGCCACGTCGATCGCCGCAAAGCGCCCGCTGCCCAGCGATGCCGCCGCGGTGCCCGCCGCCTGTCCCATCACGAAGCAGCCGCCGCTGGCGCGCGCGGCCGACTGGCCCTCGTGCGTCATCGAGGCGCAGCGCCCGGCCACGAGCAGGTTGTCGACCGTCTGCGGCACCAGCATGCGCCACGGCAGGTGGTTGTAGGCGTTGGCTTCGTCGCGCGGGAAGGCCCACTCGATGCGGCCGTCGGCGTGCATTTCCATCGGCCAGGCGTTCAGGCCGCTGGTGTCGTCGAAGGTGGCCGAGCCGAGGATGTCTTCGCGGTCCAGCGCATACAGGCCCTGGATGCGCCGCGTCTCGCGGATGCCGACCTGCGGCGCGATCTCCACGATGGCCGACGGCGCAAAGCCCGGCACCTCGGCCTGCAGGAACTTGAAGTACGCGGCAATCTGGCGCCGGCCTTCGAGTTCGCCGTCGCTGAGCTCGCGCGCATCGACGCCGTTCATCGCGCCGCCGGCGGCGTTGCGGATCTGCGTGACGTTGGCGCGCCACTCGCGCGGGTCCTTGTTCGGCCGCAGGATCGCGCCTTCGCGCGGAAAGCTGTACTTGCCCGGATGCTGCTGCTCGGCGCGCGCCATGAAGTCGTTGATGGCCGAGAACTCGCCCACCGCGGCCAGCGCGGCCGGTGCATCGACCTGGCCGATGCGGAACATGGTGGTCGGGAACAGCCCGCTGCCGTGGCCGTCGCCCACTTCGAAAGGCACGCCCGCGAAGGCGGCCACGTCGG
Source organism: Variovorax sp. YR752 (assembly GCF_943372545.1). Lineage (NCBI taxonomy): Bacteria > Pseudomonadati > Pseudomonadota > Betaproteobacteria > Burkholderiales > Comamonadaceae > Variovorax > Variovorax sp. YR752. Next base: position 3,681 of record NZ_CALRZC010000051.1, read on the forward strand.
CGTCGCCGCTGGCGTCGATGAAGGCATTGGCGCGGATCGCCTGGCGGCCCGACTTGGTCTCGACCACCAGCGCGGCAATGCGCGCGCCGTCGTGCAGCACCGCCGCGGCGTACGCGTGGAACAGCATCTGCACGCCGGCCGCTTCGAGCAGCTGGTCGGCGGCCAGCTTGTAGGCCGAGGTGTCGTACGAGCGCACGCAGATGCGCCCGCCCATGCCGTTCTGCGGCGCGTTCATGCCGTTGAAGCCGGCGATACGGTCGATGAGCTGGTCGACCACGCCGCGCACCAGCTGCGTCATCTCGCCGCGGCGCTTGCCGTACAGGCCCGCGAAGTTGGTCACGCCGCCTGCGGTGCCCATGCCGCCGAGAAAGCCGTAGCGCTCCACCAGCAGCGTGCGCGCGCCGTGGCGCGCGGCGCTCACGGCGGCGGCAATGCCGGCGGGGCCGCCGCCGACCACGACCACGTCGAAGTCGCCGAACACCGGCAGCGCGCGCGCCGGTTCGTTCAGGGTGTGTGGTTGCTGCGTTGTCGTCGTCATCACTGAATCTTGATGCCGCGCGTGGCGATGATCTTGCTCATGATCGCCGCCTCTTCCTTCACGCGCGTGCGCATGCCGTCCGGCGAGGTGCCCACGGCTTGCCAGCCTTGCTCGAAGAGCTTGCGGCGCACGTCGGGGTCTTTCATGACGATCTCGATCTCGCGACTGATGCGTGCCTGCGCGGTCTTCGACAGGTTGGCCGGGCCGAGCAGCGCCACCCACACCTCGAGGCTGAAGTCTTTCACGCCGGCCTCGGCCAGCGGGGCGATCTCGGGCACCAGCGCGCTGCGGCCGCCCGTGAGGCCCACGGCCTTGAGCTTGCCGGCGCGGATCTGCGGCATGGCCACGCCCGGCGGGATCAGGCCCATCTGCACCTGGTCGCCCAGCATGCCGGTGACGACCTGCGGGTTGCCCTGGTAGGGCACGTGTTCGGGCTTGAAGCCGTTCACGCGGCTCTTGAGCAGTTCCATGCCCAGGTGGCCGACCGAGCCCACGCCCACCGAGCCGTAGTTCCACTTGTCGCCGGCCTGGCGCGCGGCGTCGAAGAAGGCCGTTCCCGAGGGCAAGCTGTTCTGCGCCACGAGCACCAGCGGCGCGGTGGCGATGAGCGACAGGTAGGTGAAGTCTTTCGCTGGGTCGTACGGCAGCTTGGGGTACAGCATCTTCGACGACGTGAGGTTGCCGTTGATGACGATGCCCAGCGTGTGGTCGTCGGTGGCCTTGGCCACCTGGTCGGCCGCGATGTTGCCCGAGGCGCCGGCCTTGTTGTCCACCACGACTGGCTGGCCCAGCGCGCGCGACAGCGGCTCGGCGATGGTGCGCGCCGCGATGTCGGGCGTCGATCCGCCTGGAAAACCCACCAGCAGGCGGATCGGCTTGGTCGGCCACGCGGGGGTGTCGGCGCTGGCGGACAGCGGCAACGCCGCGGTGGCGGCCAGGCCGCAGGCGATCAGGAGGGCTCTCTTGGTGGCGTGCATGGGAAAAAGACAGTCAAAAAGGTGAACAAGTATGCAAAGAGAGGCAGCTTAACTGGCGCGCCGAGCCCAGGGCAAGGCGCACTCTCGTCAGTCGAGGCTGATGTTGCCCCGGCGCACCAGCTCGCCGTACACCTTCGACTTCGCCTCGGCGTTGCGCTCGATTTCCTCGGGCGACCAGGCCAGCGGCTCGAAGGCGAAGGTGTCGAAGCGGGCGCGGATGTCGGGGTCGGCAATCACCTTGGCCACGTCGGCGTTGATCTTGGCCTTCACGGCCGCCGACACGCCCTTGGGCGCCAGGAGCGACACGAAGGAGTTGACCTCCAGCGAGGCCGGGCCGCCGGCCTCGGCCATGGTCGGCACGTCGGGCATCTGCGGGATGCGCTTGGGCGCGGCCACGGCGATGTAGCGCAGCTTGCCCGCCTTGTAGATGCCCTGGCTCGACGGAATGCTCGCGAAGGCCCACGGCACCTCGCCGGTGCCGACGTTGGAGTACAGCTGCGACACCTCGCGGTACGGCGCGTGCCGCATGCGGATGCCCGTGAGCGCCTCGAGCTGCTGCGCGCCCAGGTGGCCCGGGCTGCCGACGCCCCACGAGCCGTAGACGATGCCTTCGGGGTTGGCCTTGGCGGCGGCGATCAGGTCGCCCATGGTCTTCCACTTCGACTCGGTGCCCACGGCCACGAAGAAGGGCGTGCGGAACAGCGAGGCGACCGGGTCGAAGTGCTGCAAGGTCACGAAGTTGCGCGACTTGTACAGGTGCGGCAGCGCGGCGATGTGCTCGCTGTCCAGCTGCAGCAGCGTGTAGCCGTCGGGCGCGGCGCGGCGCGCCTGGTCGATGGCAATGAAGCCGCCGCCACCGGGCCGGTTGTCGACCACCACGCGCTGGTTCCACAGGCGCGAGAGCTTGTCGGACACCAGGCGCAGCACCGCGTCGGGGCCGCTGCCGGCCGCGAACGGGGTGATCAGCGTCACCGGCTTGCTCGGATAGTCGCTGCCCTGCGCCCATGCGCCGGAGGCGGCGGTCAGGGCCAGGACGGCGGTCGTCAGCAATGCGCGCGGAAAGTTCATGGGTTGTCTCCTGGGCCTTCGGCCTCGTGGGTGGGATATCGCAGAAAAACGCGTGTCAGCGCGGCATGGGCGCATCGCCCAGACAGTGCTCGGGTCGCCAGGCGTACAGCCATTCGACCGCATCGTAGAAACGTTCGGGCGTGCGCCCGGTCCACAGGCTGTTGCGCACCAGGCGCTCCACGCCCTGGGCGTGGTACAGGCGCCCCATCTCGCGCACCGACAGCACGACGCGCGCGCAGCGTGCGATGCGGGCCTGCTCGTAGCGCTGGAAGGCGGCGCTCATGTCGAAGTCGCAGGCCTTCACGGCCTCGCCGAGCGTCACGGCGTCTTCGAGCGCCATGCACGCGCCCTGCGCGAGGTACTGCATCATGGGATGCGCCGCGTCGCCGAGCAGCGTGGCCGGGCCGTCGCTCCAGCGCTCGACGGGGTCGCGGTCGGCGGTGCTCCAGCGGCGCCACGAGGTCGGGCGATCGAGCAGCTGGCGCGGGCGCGCATGCACGCCCTCGAAGTACGACAGCACCTCTTCTTTGCTGCCGTCGGTGACGCCCCACTCTTCTTCCTCACGGCTGTGAAAGGTGACGACCAGGTTGTACTGCTCGCCATGGCGCAGCGGGTAGTGCACGAGGTGGCAATTGGGGCCGGCCCAGACCACGGGCGCGTTCCATTGCAGGTCGACGGGCATGTCGGCCGCAGGCACCACGGCACGGTAGACCACGTGGCCCGACACGCGCGGCGCGTCGCCGATGAGCTTCGCGCGCACCACCGACTTCACGCCGTCGCAGCCGACGATGGCATCGGCCTGGAAGCGGCGGCCATCGCGCGTGACGGCCGTGACGCCGTGCGCGCCGGTGTCGATCGCCTCGACCTGCGCCGAGGTGTGGAAGCGGATCAGCGGATGCTGCTTCACGGCTTCGTGGATCGCGCCGTGCAGGTCGGCGCGGTGGCTCACGGCATAGGGGTTGCCGAAGCGCGCGCGGAAGGCCTCGCCGACGGGCACCGAGGCCACCTCGGTGCAATCGACGGCGTCCATCATCACGAGCCGGTCGGTGAACACCGAGCTGCGGCGCACAGCCTCGCCCACACCGAGCGCGTCGAGTGCCGCAAAGGCGTTGGGGCCGAGCTGCAGGCCGGCGCCGATCTCGCCGATGACGGCGCTCTGTTCGAGCAGGTCGATGGCCACGCCCAGGCGTGCGAGTGCGAGCGCGGCGGCCATGCCGCCGATGCCGCCGCCGACGAGCAGCACGGAGGGAGGTTGCTTCGAGGGAGTCATGCGCGGGCCAGGAAGCTCAGTCGATGCGAACGGTGAGCGACGGCAGGCGCTCGATGCTGACCTTGATCGTCTGGCCCGGCTTCACCGCGCCCACGCCTTCGGGCGTGCCCGTGAAAATCAGGTCGCCGGGCTGCAACGCGAACAGCGTCGACAGGTTGGCGATGACTTCGTTCACCGACCAGATCAGGTGCGCGATGTCGCTGTTCTGGCGCACCTGGCCGTCGACCTCGAGCGTGATGGCGCCGGCGTTGATCTCGCCCACGTCGGCCAGCGTGCGCAGCGGCGCGATGGGGGCCGAGAAGTCGAAGGCCTTGCCGATCTCCCACGGGCGGCCGGCTTCGCGCATCTTCATCTGCAGGTCGCGGCGCGTCATGTCCAGGCCCACGGCGTAGCTGTGGATGTGGCTGGCGGCCTGGTCGACCGGAATGTCCTTGCCGCCCTTGCCGATGGCGACCACCAGCTCGGCTTCGTAGTGGTAGTTGCTCGTGAGCGAGGGGTACGGCACGGTGCCGGTGGCGCCTTCGGCCACGGGCACGACCGAAGCGTCGTCGTTCGGCTTGCAGAAGAAGAACGGCGGTTCGCGGTCGGGGTCGAAGCCCATCTCGCGCGCATGGGCCGCGTAGTTACGGCCGACGCAGTAGACGCGGCGCACGGGGAACTGCTTGTCGGAGCCCACGATGGGCAGGCCGACGATGGAAGGGGGCGTGAAGACGAAGGACATGAAGGCTCCTGCCGCGTGGGACGGCACATCAGACAAACAAGAAAAAGAAGGAAGGAAAGAAGGTCGCCGCGCTTTCAAGCGTCTTCGAGGAAGGCTTCGCGCAGGATGCCCATGGCCTGCTGCACGGGGCGGTCGGAAAAGCTGAAGAGCACCGTGTCTTCGCTCGGCGACGACAGGCGCAGCGGCGCCCACGAGGGCACGACGAAGGTGTCGCGCGGGCCGAAGTCGAAACGCTGGCCGGCAATCTCGGCCGTGCCGTGGCCTTCGACCACGCTGTAGACGGTGCCGTCGGTGGCGCGATGCGCCTGGCCGGCGAAGCCCTTGGGAAGCAGCTGCAGCTGGGTCGAGATGGTCGGCATCGGCGAACCGCCCGTCAGCGGGTTGATGTAGCGCAGCTTGTGGCCGAGCCAGGCATCGGGCGCTTCCTGCTTCTGCAGTTGCGCCAGCGCCTCGCGGCTGCGCAGGTAGGGGTAGTTGAAGATCGGCGAGGTGGCCGAGGTGTGGTCGTGCCGCACCGGCACCATGTTGTGGCCGAAGCGCGCCAGGCTGTGGCCTTCGGGCCGCGCCACGTGCTGCACCTTGGCGTCGTCGTTCTCGGCAAAGCCGGCGTCGAAGAAGCGCAGCATCGGAATGTCGAGGCCGTCGAGCCACACCACCGGCTCGGTCACGCCTTCGATGCCTTCGTTGCCGTGGTCGTGCCAGGCCCACGAGGGCGTGATGATGAAGTCGCCGGGGTGCATGGTCGTGCGCTCGCCGCCCACCGTGGTGTAGGCGCCCTTGCCGTCCACGATGAAGCGCAGCGCCGACTGCACATGGCGGTGCGACGGTGCCACCTCGCCCGGCATGATGAGCTGCAGGCCGGCGTAGATCGACTGCGTGATCGACGCGTTGCCGGGCAGCGCCGGGTTCTCGAGCACGAGCACGCGGCGCACGGCCTCTTCGGCGGTGATGAGGTCGGCCGACTCCATGAGCAACGGGCGGATCTCGTCGTAGCGCCACAGCGCGGGCACGCACGGGCTCTTGGGCTCGCGCGGCACGAGCACGTGCAGCGACTCCCACAGCGGCGAGAGATTCAGCGGGCGGATGCGGGCGTAGTAGTCGCGGCGTTCGGCCAGGTTGGCCGGTGCACCGGCGGCGCTGGAAGGGGCACTGGAAGAAGCGGGGTTCATGGGGTCGGTGTCTCCGTTGGCGGCATTGTTGTCCCGCCCCACTATTTGCTCAAGACCGCGTGCCAATACACGGAATTCGAAATTTCGATAATGGTGTCTTTCGCCTTCACCACCCAGCCCCACTTCACCCCATGTCCAAGCTCGATCTCGAATGGCTCGCCGTGTTCGACGAGGTCTACAAGACCGGCAACGTCACCAAGGCCGCCGAGCGGCTGGGCATGGCGCAGGCGGCGGCCAGCACGGCGCTGAACAAGCTGCGCGCGCACTTCGACGACCGCCTGTTCACCCGCACCGCCCAAGGCATGCAGCCCACGCCGCACGCCGAGCGCATCTACCCGAACCTGCGCGAGGCGCTGGCGCAGCTGGCGCAGGCCCAGGGCAACCGCAGCAGCTTCGAGCCGGCGCATGCGCAGCGGCGCTTTCGCATCTGCATGACCGACATCAGCGAGGTGGTGCTCCTGCCCGGATTGCTCGACCACCTGCGGCACGCCGCACCGGGCGTGCACATCGAGACCGAGATCATCTCCACCCACAGCGGCCGCCGGCTGCAGGACGGCGACGTCGACCTGGCCGTGGGCTTCATGCCGCAGCTGGACGCGGGCTTCTACCAGCAGGTACTGTTCATGCAGAACTTCGTCTGCCTGGCGGCGCAGAACCATCCGCGCATCGGCGCCAAGCTCACGCGCAAGCGCTTCGAGGAAGAGGCGCACGCGGTGGTGTCGAGTTCGGGCACGGGGCACGCCATCGTCGACACGACCATCGCGCGCCTGGGCCTGAAGCGCAACGTGGTGGTGCGGCTGTCGAGCTTTCTGAGCGTGGCGCGCATCGTGGCCCACACCGAGCTGATCGTGGTGGTGCCGCGCATCCTGGGCAACGTGCTGGCCACGCAGGAGCCGGTGAAGGTGCTGGCGCCGCCCTTCACGCTGCCGGCTTACGCGGTCAAGCAGCACTGGCACGAGCGCTTTCATGCCGACCCGGGCAACGCCTGGCTGCGCCGCACGCTGGCGCAGCTGTTCAGCGGCAGCTGAGCGCCGGCCGCTACGCGACGGGCGGCCGCCAGGGGGCGCCCGGGCGCTCGCATAATCGCGGCTCCCCACCCACTGCCCACAGAGAAAAGGCGCCCCCCATGTCTTCCATCACCCTCCGGTTTCTGGCCGAACCCAGCACCGTCAACTTCGGCGGCAAGGTCCACGGCGGCACGGTCATGAAGTGGATCGACGAGGCCGGCTACGCCTGCGCCACCAGCTGGGCCAAACGCTACTGCGTCACCGCCTTCATCGGCAGCATCCGCTTTCACCGGCCGATCATGATCGGCGACCTGGTCGAGGTCGAGGCCCGCCTGGCCTACACGGGCACCACCAGCATGAACATCTCGGTCGAGGTGCGCAGCGGCGACATGAAGGGCGGCGTGATGGAAAAGACCACCGAATGCCTGATCGTTTTTGTCTCGGTCGATTCGCACGGCCGGCCGCTGCCGGTGCAGGCCTTCGTGCCCGGCACGCCCGGCGAGATGGCCCTGGCCGAGCGCGCCAAGTCGCACCTCGATGCCAGCCGCGCCGCCGGCGGCACGCCCTGATCCTGGGCGCGGGGATAGGCGGCGCGCCCTAACCACGGGGCGCGCGGGCGGCTAGAGTCATGCGATTGCATACCAAGGAACACATTGCATGGCCACCTCCAAAGACGATAGCAGCAGCAGCGACGACAAGACCGACCGCATCAAGGACTCGGCCCAGCAGATCTGGCTCGCCGGCCTCGGCGCCTTCGCCAAGATGCAGCAGGAAGGCAGCAAGGCCTTCGAGGCGCTGGTCAAGGACGGCGCCGGCATGCAGAAGAAGACCCAGCAGGCCGCCGAAGAAACCCTGGCCCAGGCCCAGCAGCGCATGGCCGGCTTCGCCAGCGAGTTCGGCACCAAGGCCGCCGGCCAGTGGGGCAAGCTCGAAAACATCTTCGAAGAACGCGTGGCGCGCGCGCTCGAAAAACTCGGCGTGCCCTCGGCCGCCGACGTGGCCGCGCTGCAGGCACGCATCGAGGCGCTCGAAGCCCAGCTCAAGCAGCGCGATGCCAAGGCCTCGCCCGTGCGCGCCTCGCGCAAGGCCGCGCCCGCCCCCGCCGCCAAGAAGACCCTGCGCCGCACCAAGGCCGGCTGACATCGTTCTGTAATTGCGGCACTGCACAAAAATTCAGCGCCGCAAAACATGTCCCGCACCGTTCATGGTGCAGCGCACATGCGCTAGAGTGCCCCCAAGACCAAGAGAAACCACGGGGGCACCGACATGGCAAAGAAGGCGCCACGCCGCACTGCGCAACGCATCCTCGAAGCTGCATTGGATTTGTTCAACCGCTTCGGGGAACCGAACGTGTCGACCACGCTGGTGGCCGGCGAGCTGAACATCAGCCCCGGCAATCTCTACTACCACTACCCCGCCAAGGAAGAGCTGATCAACAAGCTCTACGAAGGCTACGAAGCCGAGCTCAACGAGCTGCTGCACGCCAGCGAAGGCGTGCACGACGTGGAGGACGCCTGGTTCTTCATGCACAGCCTGTTCGAGCTGATCTGGCGCTACCGCTTTCTGTACCGCGACCTCAACGACCTGCTGAGCAAGAACCGGCACCTGGAAACCCAGTTCCAGCTCGTGCTCAAGAACAAGGCGCGCGCCATCCGCCAGCTGATCGCCGGCCTGAGCCGCGCCGGTCACCTGGACATCGACGCGCACGAGGTCGACACGCTCGCGCAGAGCATGGTCGTCGTGCTCACCTACTGGCTCAGCTACGAGTACGTGCGCAACCCGCGCCAGGCGCTCGAGCCCGCGCACGCGCAGGGCGCGCTGATGCGCGGCGGCCACCACACGCTGCACCTGCTCGCGCCTTACCTCGCACGCGACCAGCGCCGCCACCTGCTGGCGCTAAGCAATGCCTACAACGGCGAAAACGCCGCAGCAAGCAGCAACCCCAGCCCCGTGCCACCGACGGTCGATATGGCGGCCTAGAACATCCATGCCCCACTCCGATTTCAAACCGCTCTCGCTGCTGTCCGCCGGCCCTGCCGCGGCCACTGCCGCCGCCGGCACCGAACCCTGGACGCCCCTTCCCTCCCCCGATGTGCCCCGCTACGACGCGCGCAGCCTGCTCACGCACTGGCCACGCCTGCACGCGGGCCACGCGCTGCCGCCGCCCGCGGCCGACGCGCCGCTGGCCGAAGGCTGGGCGCTGTACCACAGCGGCGAGTTCGAACGCGCCGCCGCCCTCGGCCTGCGGCACGGCCCCGACGGCCTGGCGCTCGCCAACCAGGCGACCGCGATCTACGCCAACTACCTGGAGCCGCGCGAGGCCGTGCGGCTCGTGCTGTTCCGTCAGGTGATCGAACGCGCCGGCGCGCAGGTCGCCGCCGAGCCCGACAACTGCCAGGCGCTCTACTGGCAGGCCTACGCGCTGGGCCGCTACAGCCAGGGCATCAGCGTGGCACGCGCCTTGGCGCAGGGCCTGGGCACCAAGCTCAAGGGCGCGCTGGAGCACGTGATCGAACTGCAGCCCGAGCACGGCGACGCGCACCTCGCACTGGCCGCCTTCCACGCCGAGGTGATCGACAAGGTCGGCGCGCTGGTCGGGCGCATGACGTACGGCGTGCGCGCCGAGACCTCGATCGAGCTGTTCGAGCGCGGGCTGGCGCTGCACCCGCAGTCGGCGGCCGGGATGATGGAGTACGCGCGTGCGCTGCTGATGCTGCACGGCGAGTCGCGCACCGGCGAGGCGAACGGGCTGTATGAAAAGGCGGCGGCGCTGACGCCGGCGGATGCGCGGGAGCGGTTGGATGTGGAGCTGGCGCGGGCAGGCTTGACCGACTGAAAGGCCGGAACGCTTGCAATTGGTACCAGTTGGTACCAATCCATTTATGATGCGCGCTTTCTGACCTTCTTCCCGACTGCCATGTCCGACCTCAACGCCCTATTCGAAGCCGCCCAAGCCAACTCCAAGCTGCTGGCCGAGCGCCCCGACAACCCGACGCTGCTGAAGATCTACGGTCTGTTCAAGCAGGCGACCGAAGGCGACAACACCGCCAAGAAGCCCAGCTTCAGCGACATCGTCGCGCGCGCCAAGTGGGACGCGTGGACCGCCCAGAAGGGCGCCACCGCCGACGAAGCGAAGCAGAAGTACATCGACCTGATCGAATCCCTGCGCGCCTGACCGGCCGCGCCGGCTAGCCGACGATCCCGCGCTCCTGCAGCGCGGCGATCTGCTCGGCGCTCAGGCCGATCTCCTTCAACACCGCCTCCGTGTCCGCCCCCAGCGCCGGCGCGTTGCGGCGGTGGCCGGCCGGCGTGAGCGACAGCTTGGGCACGAAGCCCGGCACGGCGAGCGCGCTGCCGTCGGGCATCTTCACCTCCTGCAGCATGCCGCGCGCGGCGTAGTGCGGGTCGGCCGCGATGTCGGCGATGGTGTAGATGCGCCCGGCTGGCACGTGCGCCGCATCGAGCGCGGTCAGCACCTCGGCCACCGTGCGCTGCGCGGCCCAGTCGCCGATGGCGGCATCGAGCGTGTCGACCTGCGCCACGCGCCCCGTGTTGCCGGCCAGCGCCGGGTCGGCCGCGAGGTCGGGCCGGCCGATGCAGGCCATGAGCCGCTTGAAGATGCTGTCGCCGTTGCCCGCGACGATGGCGTAGCCGCCGTCCGCGCAACGGTAGGCATTGGTGGGCGCAATGCCCGGCAGCGCGCTGCCGGCCGCCTCGCGCACCGCGCCGAAGGCGCCGTACTCGGGCAGCAGGCTCTCCATGCAGTTGAAGACCGCCTCATACAACGCGACGTCGACCACCTGGCCGCGGCCCTTCGGGAATTCGGCGCTCACGGTGGCGTGGCGGTGCTGCATGGCCATCAGCACGCCGATCACGCCGTGCAATGACGCCAGCGTGTCGCCGATCGACACGCCCACGCGCACCGGCACGCGGCCCGGCTCGCCCGTGAGGTGGCGCAGCCCGCCCATGGCCTCGGCCACCACGCCGAAGCCGGGGCGGTCGCGGTAGGGGCCGGTCTGGCCGTAGCCGCTGATGCGCAGCATCACGAGCGCGGGGTTGGCGGCCAGCAGTTCGTCGGGCCCCAGGCCCCAGCCTTCCATCGCGCCGGGGCGGAAGTTCTCGACCAGCACGTCGGCCTCGGCCGCGAGCTGGCGCACGATGGCCTGCGCCTCGGGCTCGCGCAGGTCCAGCGCGAGCGAGCGCTTGTTGCGCGACTGCACCTGCCACCACACGGACGTGCCGTCCTTCAGCAGCCGCCAGGTGCGCAGCGGGTCGCCCGCGCCGGGCGGTTCGATCTTGACCACGTCGGCGCCGAAGTCGGCCAGCGTGCGCGCCGCGAACGGGCCGGCGATCAGTTGCCCGAGTTCGACGACCTTGAGGCCGGCCAGCGGACCCGCGGCCGGAGGGGAAAGAGAGCTTTGCGTCATGGCTTCCGAGTGTGCCGTGCCGCCCGGAAGAAGCGCCGTCTCAGGCGAAGCGGCTGCCGCCCTGCGGCGCTTCGAGCAGCGCGTCGAGATTGCGCGCGATCTTCTGCTCGATCTGGTCGCTGAAGCTGCTGAACAGGAAACCCAGCGTCGCCTCGAGCCGGAAGGTGTCGGCCGTGACCTCCACCGTGCCGTCGATGCCCGCGCGGCTGAACTGGGCCACGTCACAGTCGGTGCCTTCGGTGTAGGTGCATTCGAGGCCGTAGTCCTGCTCGACCTGATGCACCCATTGGCGCGCGACTTCGCGGGCGCCGGCAATGCCCAGCGTGTGGTTGCGTTCGATTTGGATGTCAGGCACCGTGGTCTCCGTTGTCGTCGTGTGTGCGGCCTTGGCGCGCGTGGGTGTGCAGGATACCCGTGGCGGCCTGCAGGGCGCTGCGCCGCTCTTCCGTGGTGGGCAGCGCGGCAATGCGCCGCACCGCAGTGTAAAAGCGCGGCCAGTCACGGCCCTCGCGTTCGAACAGGGCCTCGAAGCTCGGCACCAGATCGTCATACGCGCCCTGCGCACCGAAGGCCGCATTGTTGGCGCGCGCCACCCAACCGTCGTAGGCGTTCTGGCGCGGACCGGTCCAGCCCGTCTTCAGCGCGGCATAGCGCTCGCGGAAGTCCGCCATGGCGGCCTGCTTCTGCGCTTCGACCTTCGCCCAGTCTTTGGCCTTGGCTTCGGGCGATTCGTACACCTGCGTGAGCGCGCGGCGCGTGTTGAGCGCGAGCGCACGAAAGTCCTGCCGCTGCGCATTGAACTGCGCGTACTCGGCGCGCGCCGCCTCGCCGGCTTCGCGCTGCAGCCACATCGCGCCGCCGATGCGCTCGACGGCCGTGGCGTACGACTCGTTGAACACCGTGTCGCCCGACACATAGAGCACCTGGTGCGCCAGCTCGTGGAACACGAGGCGCGCCAGCTCGCCTTCGGGGTAGCCGATGAAGGTGGACAGCAGCGGATCGCCGCCGGCCCAGTTCATCCAGCCCAACGTGGAGTAGGCCGGCACGGGGTACACGGCCACTTCGAGGCCGTTGGTCTTCTGCGCCTCGGCCTCGGTCTTGGCGGCGGCCTCGTCGTAGTAGCCGCGGTAGCCCACGCAGCCCGCGACCGGGAAGCACCAGCTCTTCAACGTGAGCGAGTACGGCGGCGCGGCGACCACGTTCCACACGGCGGCGGGACGGTGCAGGTCGGCATACGAGGTGTAGCTGGCGTTGTCGGGCAGGCCGAGTTCGCTCGATGCAAAACGGCGGATGCGCTGCGCGAGTTCGAGCTTGGCCTTGAGCGGCGCCCCCACGGCCGGATCGGCCAGCCATTCGGGCACGGGCTTGGCGGCGCGCAGGATGTCGAGGTGGCCGTTGGCCGATTGCCAGTAGTAGCCGAGGTCGGCGCAGCCGGAGAGAAAGAACGCGCCAGCCAGTGCCAACGCAGGCGCACGCAACCGCAGCATCACGCCTTTTCGACCTGCACCAGGCAGTCGTAAAACGTCGGGCCGCGGCCGATGTCGGTCAGGCGCTGGCTGGTCAGCTCGTTGACGTTGGTGCCGTCCATGCCCAGCTTGCGCCACCAGATGCCCATGCCGTGCACCACGCCGCGGCGCGCGCGGCGCGACACCTCGGCGCGGCAGCGGTGCTCGCCGCGCTGGTTGAACACGCGCACCGTGGCGCCGTCCTCGATGCCGCGCGCGGCGGCGTCGTCGGCGTGGATTTCGAGCAGTGGCTCGACCTCGATGGCGCGCAGGCTCGTCACGTTGACGAAGGTCGAGTTGAGAAAATTGCGCGCCGGCGGCGAGATCATCGCCAGCGGGAATTCGGTCGAACTGCCGGCCGGCTCCCAGTTGGGCACGTGGTCGGGCAGGCCGTCGATGCCCATGGCCTGCAGGCGCTCACTGAAGAACTCGCAGCGGCCCGAAGGCGTGGGGAACTTGCCTTCGGCGAACGGCGCCTCGGCCAGCTTCAGGCTGGTGAAGCCCTGCGCGCGCAGCTGGTCGAAGTCGATCGCGTTCTCTGCGAAGGCGGTGCGGCACAGCGACTCGTCGCTCTCGGCGAAGCAGGACTCGTCGAAGCCCATGCGGCGCGCCAGTTCGCGAAACACCCAGGCGTTGCTGCGGGCCTCGCCGCGCGGCGCGACGGCCGGCTGGTTCAGCAGCACGTCGGTGTGGCCGTAGCTGCAGTGGATGTCCCAGTGCTCGAGCTGCGTGGTGGCGGGCAGCAGGTAGTCGGCGTAGTCGGCGGTGTCGGTGCGGAACTGCTCGAGCACCACGGTGAACAGGTCTTCGCGCGCAAAGCCCGCCACCACCTTGGCCGACTCGGGCGCCACCGCGACCGGGTTGCTGTTGTAGACCACAACGGCCTTCACGGGCTTCGCGGTGTCGAGCAGCGCATCGCCGATGGTGCTCATGTTGATGGTGCGCGGCTTGCGCCCCGCCAGCAGGTCGGGGCGCTGCAGCGCGGCGCGATCGACCGGGTAGTGGCCCGAGCTGCTGAGCAGCAGGCCGCCCGCGCGATCGCGCCAGGCGCCAACCAGCGACGGCAGGCAGGCGATGGCGCGTGCCGCGTTGCCGCCGCCGCGCACGCGCTGCATGCCGTAGTTCAAGCGGATCGCGGCCGGCTTCGTCGTGCCGTAGGCCTGGGCCAGCGCGACGATCTGTGCTTCGGGAATGCCGCAGACCTCGGCCGCACGCGACGGCGGCCACTGCAGCGCGCGCTCGCGCAGCTGCTCCCAGCCGAGCGTGTGGTTGGCGATGTAGTCGTGGTCGAGCCAGTCGTGCACGATGAGTTCGTGCATGAGCGCCAGTGCCAGCGCGGCGTCGGTGCCGGGCAGCAGCGCGATGTGCTCGTCGCACTTGTCGGCGGTTTCGGTCTTGCGCGGGTCGATGCACACCAGCCGCGCGCCGGCGCGCTTGGCGGCCTGGGCGTGGCGCCAGAAGTGCAGGTTGCTGGCGATGGAGTTGCTGCCCCAGATCAGGATGAGCTTGGCTTCGGCGAAGAACTCGATGCGCATGCCGACCTTGGCGCCCAGCGTGTAGACCATCGCTTCGCCGCCCGCCATCGAGCAGATGGTGCGGTCCAGCAGCGAGGCGCCGAGCTTGTGGAAGAAGCGCCGGTCCATCGACTCGCCCTGCACGAGGCCCATGGTGCCCGCATAGCTGTAGGGGAGAATTGCTTCCGGTTCGGCCTGCAAACCCCGAAGATGCGCGGCGATGTCGTCCAATGCGGCCTCCCACGAGACGGGCTCGAAGTGGCCGCTGCCCTTGGGGCCGACGCGTTTCAGGGGCTGCACCAGCCGCTCGGCATGGTCATTGCGTTCGATGTAGCGCGACACCTTGGTGCACAGCACGCCGCCGGTGTGCGAGTGGGCGGGGTTGCCCTGCAGCTTCACTGCCACGCCGTCCTTGACGGTGGTGACGAGCGCGCAGGTGTCAGGACAATCGTGCGGGCAGGCGCCGAGCACCGTGGAGGGCGCGGAGGTGTCGGGCGTGTCGAGGAGGGAATCCGTTGCGTGGGCCATCGAACAAGTCTAATTTGAGTATCAACACACAGGGCAGAGGGAAGATTTCACCATGACGATGCATCTGAATCGCAGGCATTTTTCGATCGCCACGGCGGCCGCCGCCACGCTGGGTGGCTTCGGCATCGCCCGGGCGCAGAGCGAAACGCCGCTGGTGCTGGGCCAGTCGGCGCCGTTCACCGGGCCGGCCGCGCAGCTGGGCATCCAGTTCCACCAGGGCGCCAAACTGTTCCTGGACCAATACAACGCGCAGCCGGGCCGCCGCAACGTGGTGATCAAGAACCTCGACGACGGCTATGAGCCCGATCGCTGCGCGGCCAACACACAGAAGCTGATCGAGGAAGACGTGTTCGCGCTGTTCGGCTACATCGGCACGCCGACCAGCCTGGCCGCGCTGCCGCTGGCGGTGAAGGACAAGGTGCCGTTCATTGCGCCGTTCACGGGCGCGATGTCGCTGCGCGAGCCGTTTCACCGCAACGTGTTCCATCTGCGCGCTTCGTACAACGACGAGACGGCATTGATGGTGAAACAGCTCACCCACCTGGGCATGAAGAAGATCGCGGTCTTCTATCAGAACGACGCCTACGGCAAGGCCGGGCTTGACGGCGTGACGCTGGCACTGGCCCAGCAGGAACTCAAGCCCGTAGCGCTGGCCACGGTGGAGCGCAACTCGGCCGACGTGGCCGCGGCCGTGAAGACGATCGTGGCGAGCCAGCCGGCCGCGGTGGTCCAGGTCGGTGCCTACAAGGCCTGCGCGGCGTTCATCCGCGAGGCGCGCAAGGCGGGCTACGGCGGTGTGTTCTTCAACCTCTCGTTCGTGGGCACGCAGGCGCTGGCGGACGAGCTGGGCAAGGAGGCCGCGGGCGTGATGGTCACGCAGGTGGTGCCCTCGCCCTACAACCAGGCGAATGCGCTGGCCCGCGAGTTCACCGAGGCGGTCCGCAAGGCGGGTGGCGGTGCGAGCGCCAATTTCTCGAGCATGGAAGGCTACCTGGCCGCCAAGGTGCTGACCGAAGGCCTGCGCCGCGCACCGGGCGGCAAGGGCACGCGCGACGGGCTGATCGCGGGGCTGGAAAGCATCGAGCGTCAGCAGTTCGGCGGCTTCGAGGTGTCGTTCTCTTCGAAGAGCCATGTGGCTTCGAAGTTTGTCGAGCTGTCGATGCTGACGGCTGACGGGCGGGTGCGGACCTAGTTTTTCAGGGTGCGGTCAGGCTGAAAGGCCGTCCACCGCCTGGAACATCGCCTGCCGCGCCTGGCTCACGATCTGGCCGCGCCAGGCGTCGCTGTCCGTATAGAACGCCTCCACCATGCGCGCGCGGATGCCGTCGGCCAGGTCGGCCGGCGCGTCCGGGTGCTTGTGCAGCCAGTGGTCGGCGCGCAGGGCGCCGGTCACTTCGAGCATCGGCAGCGTGCCGTATTCGAGCGCGATGCCGGTGTACTCGGCCTGCGGGCACTCTTCGTACACGGCGTCCCACATCAGGCCGCGCAGCAGCGCCGAAGTCGAGGAGCCGTCGTAGATCGAGGTGACGGGCGCCGCCGGCGTGCCCCACCAGGCGTTGGCGCGGGCGTAGGCGACCTTGTCGTCGCGACAGGCAAAGATGCGCTCGCCCAGGCCGTTGGGGCCGAGGCCCGTGTGCAGGTCGATCCATGCGAGGCGCTTGGCTTTTCCTGCATGGCGACGCAAGACGCTGCGGATGGTCTTGTTGCTCCACGTGGGCGCCTTGCCGCCGAAGAACAGGCCGTCGTCGAACTGGTACTGGCCGCTCGTCACCGCCGCCTGGTAGGCGGTGGCGCCGTGCTTCTCGATCCACTTGTCGATCGCGGCCTGGTTGTCCGGCGTCGGCGGCCAGGTGTCGGGCAGCAGCAGCGGATGCAGCTTGGCGTAGGGCTCGTTGACCGGCACGGGCTTCGAAAAGTCGAGGAAGTTGCGGTTCAGGTCGACGTTCTCGTGCGTCACGCGGCGGCCGTACGAAAAGCCGTGCGGGTTGAGCGCATGCACGTACAGCACGGCCACGCCCTGCGCCTTGGCCTTCTCGCGCCACTCGGCGTCGTGCAGCGCGAAGACCTGCACGCCGCTGCCGCAGTGGCCTTCGACGCCGTGGCAGGCGCTGGTGACGACGAGCAGCCGCTCGGCATTGGCATCGCCGTCGAGCGCCACGTCCATCGACAGCTCCTCGCCGTCGCGGCCCTTGAGCGGATGCGCATGCGGCTCGACCGTGAGGCCGGCGCTGACGCAGCCCTGCAGGAACTTCTGGCGCGCTTGGGCGTAGCGCGGCGAAAAGGCCTCGCCGATGCCGATCATGCCGCTGCGCCGCCGGGCTTGAGGAACTGCTCCGCGATCTGCACCCAGCAGGTGGCGCCCAGCGGAATGAGGTCGTCGTTGAAGTCGTAGCTGGCGTTGTGCAGCGTGCACGGGCCTTCGCCGTGGTGCACGTCGCGGTGCGCGCCGTCGCCGTTGCCGATGAAGGCATAGGCGCCGGGCTTGGCCTGCAGCATGAAGGCGAAGTCTTCCGAGGTCATGGCGGCCTCCTGCTTGAGCACGTTCTCGGGGCCGACGATCTCGCCCATGACGCGGCGCGCGAAGTTGGCTTCGGCCTCGGTGTTGATGGTCGGCGGGTAGTAGCGCTCGAAGCGGAACTCGCAGGTAGCGTCGTGCGCGGCGCAGATGTGCTCGCTGATCTGCTGCATCTTGGCCTCGATCATGTCGAGCACCTCGAGCGAGAAGGTGCGCACGGTGCCCGACAGCTCGCAGTTGTCGGGGATCACGTTGTTGGTTTCACCGGCGTGGATGGTGGTGACCGAGATCACCGCCGAATCGGTCGGCTTCATCTTGCGCGTGAGGATGGTCTGGAAGGCCTGCACGATCTCGCAGGCGATCGGCACCGGGTCGATGCCGGTCTGCGGCAGCGCGGCATGGCCGCCCTTGCCGACCACGTTGACGTGGAACTTGTTGCCCGACGCCATCACCGGGCCGGGGCTCACGGCGAACTGGCCGGCCTTCATGCCGGGCCAGTTGTGCATGCCGAACACGGCGTCCATGGGGAACTGCTCGAAGAGCCCTTCCTTGATCATCTCGCGCGCGCCGCCGCCGCCCTCTTCCGCCGGCTGGAAGATCAGGTAGACGGTGCCGTCGAAGTTGCGGTTCTTCGCGAGATGCTGCGCCGCCGCCAGCAGCATCGCCGTGTGGCCGTCGTGGCCGCAGGCGTGCATCTTGCCGTGGTGCTGGCTGGCGTGGGCGAAGGTGTTGAGCTCGGTGACGGGCAGCGCGTCCATGTCGGCGCGCAGGCCGACGGCGCGGGTGCTGGTGCCGTTCTTGACGATGCCCACCACGCCCGTGGTGCCCAGGCCGCGGTGGATGGGAATGCCCCATTCGGTGAGCTTGCCTGCCACCACGTCGGCGGTGCGGACTTCTTCGAAACAGAGTTCAGGGTGGGCATGAAGGTCACGCCGGACGGCTGCGATGCCGGCCGCCTGCGTGACAAGCGAGTCGATGAGTTTCATAGGACACAGTCTAGGCTTTGCGGAATGCGCCGCAAAGACCGTGCCGGGCAAACCCTCAGCGGCCGATGCTCTTCAGGTAGTCGGTGCGCGCAGCCCGCGCGGTGTCGGTGAAGTCGGTGAAAACGCCATCGACGCCGAGCTTGTAATAGACCGCGTATTCGTTCTTGCCGTCCTTGTTGTAGTCGGACGCCAGCCGGCGCGACTCGTTACGGAATGTGAAAGGGTGAACGAACAGGCCGGCCTTGTGGGCGTCGGCGATCAGCGTGGTGGGGGCCGTCGAGGTGGCGTCGGCATCGTTGATCTTGCCGTCCTTGTTGACGTCCACCACCTTGCCGTCGGCGCCGACGGTGCCCTTGACGCTCACGATGTAGCGCTTCCAGGGGCCGATGCCGTCGGCATAGGTCTTGATTTCGGCCAGCCCGGCGGGCGTGACCATGACGTCGAAGTTGCGCTTGTCGCCGGCCTTGGTCCACTCGTAGGGGCGGTCGACGGGCACGGCGTAGGTCATGGCGCCGGTCTTCATGTCGATGCCGTCGCCGTCGATCAGCTGGATGAGCTTGGTGTTCAGGCCCTTGCTCTTCATGTACTTGAGGCTGCCGGGCTCGAACGACTGCACGTAGATGGGCGCGGTCTTGCTGTTCCAGCCGGCGGCGTTGATGGCGGCAACGACCTTGTCTTCCATGGGCATGCCCAGGTCGCGGAAGTAGGTCGGGTTCTTGGTCTCGGGGTAGATCGCGATGGTGCGGCCGGATTCCTTCGACTTGGCCTTGGCGAAATCGATGATCTCCTGGAAGGTCGGGATCTTGAACTTGCCGTTGAATTCCTGCGGGCGCTCGGGGTCGGTCGAGATGCCGCCCAGGGTCTTGATCTCGGCCAGCGTGAAGTCGTTGCTGAACCAGCCGGTCTGGGTTTCGCCGTCGACCTGGATGGTCTTCTTGCGCGAGGCAAAGCGCGCGTGCTTGGCCACGTCGGTGCTGATCGCCAGGTTGGGGTCGTGGCGGGCGATGAGCACGCCGTCCTTGGTGGAGACCAGGTCCATCTCGATGACGTCGGCGCCCAGTTCGATGGCGCGCGCGTACGACTCCAGCGTCTGTTCCGGCAGGTAGCCCGAGGCGCCGCGGTGGGCAATGACCAGCGGCGGCTGGCCGTCCAGCGTGAGCAGCTGGTTGGCCGACGGGCCGGTGGTGCCGCAGGCGACGAGGCTCAGGACGGCCGCGGCGGTCAGGGTGATCTGCAGGGACATGCGCATGTTGTCTTCTCCATCCAAACAAAGAAAAAAGAAGAAGCAGGCTACCCGCTGCGCGTGACAACGCTGGTACCCGTCTGCGCGCGCGTTCAACTTCCCGGACAATCTGTTGCATGCAGCACACGCTTTCTCCCCAGAGCCTCTTGATGGCGCAAACCTTGGTTCGCATGAACACGGTGAGCGCAAACAGCAACCTCGAGCTGATCGACTTCGCCCAGGCCCACCTCGCCGCGCTCGGCGTGAAGAGCCGCATCACCTACAACGCCGAGCGCACCAAGGCGAACCTGTTCGCCACGCTGGGCGAGGGCAAGCCGGCCGGCGTGATCCTCTCGGGCCACACCGACACGGTGCCCTGGGACGGCCAGGCCTGGAGCGTCGACCCGCTGTCGGCCGTGGTGCAGAACGAGCGCCTGTACGGGCGCGGCTCGGCCGACATGAAGAGCTACATCGCGATCGCGCTGGCCAATGCCCAGCGCTTCCTCGAGGGCGACGCGCCCTTCGCGGTGCACTTCGCCTTCACCTACGAAGAAGAAATCGGCTGCTTCGGCGTGCGCGAACTCATTGCCGACATGCGCGACGCCGGCATCAAGCCGCTGGCCTGCATCGTGGGCGAGCCCACCAGCATGGTGCCGGCCATCGCGCACAAGGGCGTGTACCGCTACAAGTGCTGCGTGCGCGGCAAGGAGGCGCATTCGTCGCTCACGCCGAAATCGGTCAACGCCATCGAGATGGCCGCGCGCGTGATCGGCAAGGTGCGCGACATGGCCGAAGACTTCGAGCGCAGCGAGCCGCGCTACGACGGCTTCGACGTGCCCTTCAGCACCGCCAGCGTGGGCCAGTTCCACGGCGGCATTGCCGACAACGTGGTGCCGCGCGACGCCGAGTTCCGCTACGAATTCCGCGACCTGCCCACGGCCGACGCGAAGCGCATGCAGTCCGACGTGCTGGCCTACGCCGCGAGCATCGAGCCCGCCATGAAGAAGGTCGCGCCCGACGCCGGCTTCAAGTTCGAAACGATCTGCGAGATCCCGAGCTTCCTGGGCGCCGCCGGCGACCCGGTCACGCTGCTCGCGCAGCGCCTGGCCAGCGAAGACCGCACCACGCTGGTGGCCTTCGGCACCGAAGCGGGCCTGTTCAAGAACGCCGGCATCCCCACGGTGGTGTGCGGCCCCGGCAGCATCGAGCAGGCGCACCAGCCCGACGAGTTCGTGAGCCTGGAGCAGCTCGCGCGCTGCGAGCTGTTCATGGAGCGCCTCGCAACTTCGCACAGCATTGGCTGAAGACCCAAGCAGCGCCGCACTGCAGCGCATGAAGCGCATCGCGCTCGGCCTGCTGTGCGCGGCGGCGCTGCTCTATGCCGTGGCGAGCGCGCTGCATTCGCAGCATCCGGCCTGGGGTTACGTGGCGGCGTTTGCCGAGGCCGCGATGGTCGGCGCCATTGCCGACTGGTTCGCGGTGGTGGCGCTGTTTCGCCACCCGCTGGGCCTGCCGATTCCGCACACGGCGATCATCCCGAGCAACAAGGACCGCATCGGCGCCAAGCTCGCGGGCTTCATCTGCGACAACTTCCTGAGCACCGCGCAGGTGCTGGCCAAGCTGCGCCAGTTCGATGCGGCAGCCCGCATTGCCGAGTGGCTGGCCCGGCCCGCCAGCGGCGAGAGGCTCGGCGAATGGGGCGTGGCCGCCACGCGCTACGGCCTCACCGCCTTCGACGACGAGCGCGTGCGCGACTTCATGGGCCGCGCCGCCGCGGCCGGCCTGGCCAAGATCGACCTCTCGCGCCTCACCGGCCAGGCGCTCGACGCGCTCACGGCCGGCGGGCGCCACCAGGCGCTGCTCGATGACGTGCTGCAGCAGGTGGCCGAGCTGCTCGACGGCGAGGAGGTGCAGGCGCACATCACCGAGGGCATCGCGCGCGAGATCAAGACGCTGCGCTACGTCGGCCTGGACCAGGTAGCGGCCAAGCTCGCGACGCGCAAGATCGTGGCCGCCATCGCGCGCACGCTGGCCGAGCTGGCGGCCGAGCCCGACCACCCGATGCGCAAGCGCTTCGACCACTTCGTCGACGACTTCGTGGTGCGCCTGAAGCTGGACCCCGAGTTCCAGCAGCGCGGCGAGCAGATCCGCGCCGAGCTCATCGCGCACCCCGCGCTGGGCCACTACCTGCACGGCCTGTGGGGCGAGCTGCTGGGCTGGCTGCACGACGACCTCGGGCGGCCCGACTCGACCATCCGCCAGCGCATTGCCACCATGGCCGGCGCGCTGGGCCAGCGGTTGCAGAACGACGCGGCGATCCGCGCCTGGATCAACGAGCAACTCGAAGCCGCCGCGCCGGCGGCCATCGAGCGCTACCGCGAAGACATCCGCCGCTACATCGAGGAGCGCGTGGGCGAGTGGAACGCGCACGAGATGACCGACGAGCTCGAGCGCCACATCGGGCGCGACCTGCAGTTCATCCGCATCAACGGCACGCTGGTGGGCGGGCTCGTGGGGCTGCTGATCCACACGGCGACGCAGTTGCTGCGCAACTGAAGCTGCGGGTTATCCGCAGCGGACGAAAGTCCGCGTCTTGTCCCGCGAGCGACTGCGCGGCCTCGATCGACTCCTAGACTGCGGCCACAACGCAACCCAGAGGAGATCGCCATGCCCCGTCGCTCGATCCGCGCAGCCGCGCTGACCGCCGCCCTCGCCCTGCTCGCCGCCTGCAGCACGCTGTCGCCACCGCCGAAGCGCCCCGCTGCGTGGGCCGCGCCCGAGGTACTCGTGGCCCCGTCGGCCTTCGCGGGCGTGCACGGCCTGGCCATCGATGCCAAGGGCCGGCTGCTCGCGGGCTCCGTGCTCGGCAACACGCTGTGGGAGGTCGACCGCCAGACCGGCGCCGCCAAGGTGCTGATCGACGCGCCCGAAGGCCAGGCCGACGACATCGCGGTCGGACCGAAGGGCGAACTGGCCTGGACCAACTACCTCATGGGCATGCTGCGCTACCGCGAGAACGACGCCGCGCCGCTGCGCGTGCTCGCCAAGGACCTGCCCGGCCTGAACTCGCTGGCTTTCGACGGCAGGAGCGGCAAGCTCTACGCCTCGCAGGTGTTCCTGGGCGATGCGCTGTGGGAGATCGACCGCGAAGGCAAGCAGCCGCCCCGGCTCATCAAGAAGGACATGGGCGGCTTCAACGGCTTCGAGGTCGGGCCCGACGGCCTGCTCTACGGGCCGCTGTGGTTCAAGGGCCAGGTGGTGAAGATCAACCCCGCCGACGGCGCCCTGACCGTGATCGCCGACGGCTTCAAGATCCCGGCCGCCGCCAACCTCGACGGCAAGGGCAACCTCTGGGTGGTCGATGCGCGCAGCGGTGAATTGGTGAAGGTGGACCTCGCCACTGGCCGCAAGACCATGGCCAAGCAGCTGCGCCCGTCCCTCGACAACCTCGCCATCGCGCCCGACGGGACGATCTACATCTCGAACATGGCCAACAACGAGGTGCAGGCCTTCAACCCCGCCACCGGCGAACTGCGCACGCTCACCAGCGGCAAGGTGGCGGTGCCGGCCGGCCTCAAGATCGACGGCGACGACCTGTGGGTGGCCGATGTCTTCGGCTTCCGGCAGGTCGACGTGCGCTCCGGCGAGGTGCGCGACGTGTTCCGCATGCAGCGCGAGCCCGAGCTCGATTACCCGTTCGCGGTCGGCCTGTCGCCCAAGCTCTTCGCGCTGACCTCGTGGTTCACGGGCTCGGTGCAGCTGGTCGACCGAAAGACCCTGAAGACCGTCGAAACGATCCACGGCCTGAAGGCGCCGTTCGACGCGCTGCCCATGCCCGATGGCAGCGTGATCTACGCCGAAATCGCCACCGGCAGCATCACGCGCGCCAGCGGGCCGAAGTTTGCAGAGAAGTCAGTGCTGGCTAGCGGCTTGAACGGCCCGGTGCAATTGGTGGTCGGCCAGGACGGCGCGCTCTACGTGACCGAGGCGGCCGGCAAGCTGCTGCGCATTCCGCTGGACGCCAGCGCGCCGCTGCGCACCGTGGCCGAGGGGCTGGCGCTGCCCGAGGGCCTGGCCCAGACGCCGTGGGGCAGCTTCATCGTGGCCGAGAGCGCGGCGCGCCGGCTGGTCGAGATCGATCCGGCCACCGGCACCCGCCGCACCGTCGCCGAGAACCTGCCGATCGGCCTGGCCGCCGGGCCCGGCCTGCCGCCGCCGTACGTGGTGACAGGCGTGGCCGTGGGGCGCGACGGCACGGTCTACGTGTCGGCCGACAAGAACAATTCGATCTATCGAATTCGGCCCGTTATGCAGGGTAACAATTAGTACAAATCTTTGTTTACTTTTATAAACATATATTACAAACTGGCCGGGACGCCTCGCAGCGTTCCGATCGCATAGGGCAGTCGGGGGTCTGCGAAGCGCTCTTTCCGAAGGGACATCGCATGACTCCGCTCGTCGTAGGCCAGGTGCTATCGCCCGAATACTCCCTGGGGCTGGTTGCACTTTCGTTCGTCATTTCCTTCTTCGGCTCGCTGGTGGCCCTGATCTGCGCCGGGCGCATGGTCGGTGCCGACGGCAAACCCAACCTGGCCATCGTGGCCTGCGCCGCGGTGGCGCTCGGCGGCATCGGCATCTGGTCGATGCACTTCATCGGCATGCTGGCCTACCGGCTGCCTTTCGGCATCTCGTACAACATGCCGCTGACCATCGTCTCGCTGGTGGCGGCCATCCTGATCTCGGGCATTGCGCTGTACCTGGCGGGCGGGCGCGCCAAGTTCAGCCGCTCCGGCTGGCTGGCGGGCAGCCTGCTGGCCGGCCTGGGCGTGTGCGTGATGCACTACATGGGCATGTTCGCGATGAACATGCGGGCCACGATGAGCTTCGACTTCGGCATGGTCGCGCTGTCGGTGGTCATTGCCATCACGGCCGCCGCCGCGGCGCTGTGGCTGGCCTTCAACCTGCGCAAGCTGAGCCACCAGGTGGCGGCAGCCGCCGTGATGGGCGTGGCGGTCTGCACCATGCACTACGTGGGCATGAGCGCGGCCAGCATGATCTGCACGGCCGCCGCCCCGGTCGACGCGCTCACGCTCGGCGGCAGCTACATGGGCCTCACGGTGTTCGGCACGGCCGGCGCGGTGCTGATCTTCATCTACTGGGTGGTCACGGGCAGCAGCCTCGACGCCCCTGCCACCGCGGCGCGTCAGCGCGTGCGTCCCAGTTAAAAGCGGCGCGTACGCGCCCCAGCTAGTTGGCGCAAGCGGGCCGGGGGCCCGCCTCCTACAGTCTGTGCGAACGACACGTTGCGCTTCGCACAGACCCCCATGCCCTTTCTCGAATCCCGGCTGCAGACGGCCGCAGACACCTACCAGGCCAACCGCGCGAGCATGCTGTCGCTGCTGGAGCAGGTCCGGTCGCACGAAGCCCGCGCCGTGGCCGCCTCCAGCGCCTCGGCCGAGCGCTTCGCCAGGCGCGGCCAGCTGCTGCCGCGCGAACGCCTCGCCCTGCTGCTCGACACCGGCGCGCCCTTCCTGCCGCTGGCCACGCTCGCGGGCCTGGGCCAGGACAACCCCGATCTGTCGAAAAGCGTCCCCGGCGGCGGCCTGATCGCCGGCATCGGCCGCGTGGCGGGCGTGCGCTGCATGATCAGCGCCTCCGACTCCGGCATCGACGCCGGCGCGCTGCAGCCCATGGGGCTGGACAAGCAGCTGCGGCTGCACGAGATCGCGCTGGAGAACAAGCTGCCCTTCATCCAGCTGGTGGAAAGCGCGGGCGCCAACCTCATGCAGTACCGCGTGCAGGACTTCGTGCGCGGCGGCAACATCTTCCGCAACCTCGCGCGGCTCTCCGCCGCGGGCCTGCCGGTGGTGACCGTGACGCACGGCTCGTCGACCGCGGGCGGCGCCTACCAGACGGGCCTGTCGGACTACATCGTGATGGTGCGCGACCGCACGCGGGCCTTCCTGGCCGGGCCGCCGCTCCTGAAGGCCGCCACCGGCGAGATCGCCACCGAGGAAGAACTGGGCGGCGCCGTCATGCACACCCACATCTCGGGCCTGGGCGACTACCTGGCCGAAGACGACCGCGACGCGCTGCGCATCGCACGCGCCATCCTCGGCGGCATCGACTGGGCGCGCGACGAAACGCCGCGCACCTTCGCGCCGCCGCGCCACGACGCCGAGGAGCTGATGGGCCTCATGCCCGCCGACGGCCGACGCCCGGTGGACATGCGCGAAGTCATCGCGCGCATCGCCGACGGCTCTGAGTTCCTGGCCTTCAGCGAGCACTACGGCAGCGCCACCGTCTGCGGCCACATCCGCCTCGAAGGCCACGCGGTCGGCATCATCACCAACAACGGCCCCATTGATTCCGACGGCGCCACCAAGGCCACGCACTTCATCCAGGCCTGCTGCCAGTCGCGCACGCCCATCGTCTACCTGCAGAACATCACGGGCTACATGGTGGGCCGCGCGCACGAGGAGGCCGGCATCATCAAGCACGGCGCCAAGATGATCCAGGCCGTGACCAACGCCAACGTGCCGCAGATCACGCTGCACTGCGGCGCCTCGTACGGCGCGGGCAACTACGGCATGTGCGGTCGCGGTTTTGCACCGCGCTTCTGCTTCTCGTGGCCCAACGCGCGCACCGCGGTGATGGGCGGTGAGCAGGCGGCGCAGACCATGGCCATCGTGATGGAGGCCGGCATGGCGCGAAAGGGTGCCGTTGATCGCGACAAGATCGACGCGATGCAGCGCCAGATCGTCGAGCGCTTCGACCGCCAGATGAGCGTTTTCACCACCAGCGCGCTGCTGCTCGACGACGGCGTGATCGACCCGCGCGACACGCGCGCCGTGCTGGCCGAAGCGCTGTCGATCTGCCGCGACGCCGAGGCGCGTGCGCCGCAACCCATGCAGTTTTCGGTGGCACGGCCATGAGCATTTTTCACAAGATCCTGATCGCCAACCGCGGCGAAATTGCGGTGCGCGTGATGCGCACCGCGCGCGCCATGGGCTACCGCACGGTCGCCGTCTACTCCCGCGCCGATGCGAACGCCGAGCACGTGCGCCAGGCCGACGAATCCGTGTGCATCGGCCAGCCGCTGCCCGCACAGAGCTACCTGAACATTGAATCGATCATTGCCGCAGCCCGCGCCAGCGGCGCCGACGCGGTGCATCCGGGCTACGGCTTCCTCGCCGAGAACGCCGCGTTCGCGCAGGCCTGTCGCGACGCGGGACTGGTCTTCATCGGCCCGTCGCCCGAGGCCATCGTCGCGATGGGCGACAAGGCCGGCGCCAAGCGGCTGATGCAGGCGGCCGGCGTGCCGTGCATTCCCGGCTACCAGGGCGACGATCAACGCACCGCCACGCTGGCTGCCGAGGCCGAGCGCATCGGCTGGCCCGTGATGATCAAGGCCACGGCCGGCGGCGGCGGGCGCGGCATGCGGCTCGTGACGTCGGCCGGCGCCTTCGCCGAGCAGCTGCAGAGTGCGCAGTCCGAGGCGCTGCATGCCTTCGGCGACGCCACCGTGATCCTGGAGCGTGCCATCGTCGCGCCGCGCCACATCGAGATCCAGGTGTTTGCCGACCGGCACGGCCACGCGATCCACCTCGGCGAGCGCGACTGCTCGGTGCAGCGGCGCCACCAGAAGGTGATCGAGGAAGCGCCCTCGCCGGCCGTCGATGCCGCGCTGCGCGCGCGCATGGGCGCCACCGCCGTGGCCGCCGCGAAAGCCATCGCCTACGAAGGCGCGGGCACATTCGAGTTTCTGCTCGACGCGCAGGGCCAGTACTGGTTCATGGAAATGAACACGCGCCTGCAGGTGGAGCACCCCGTGACCGAAGCGGTGACGGGTCTCGACCTCGTCGAGCTGCAGCTGCGCGTGGCGGCCGGCGAGCCGCTGCCGCTCACGCAGGACGACGTGCGCATCACCGGCCACGCGATCGAGGTGCGGCTGTGCGCCGAAGATCCGCAGCAGGGCTTCCTGCCGCAAAGCGGCACGCTGAGCGCATGGCGCACGTCACCCGCGCTGCGCACCGAACATGCGCTGCGCGACGGCGCCGAAGTGCCGCCCTTCTACGACTCGATGGTCGCCAAGCTCATCGCTTCGGGCCGCACGCGCGATGAAGCACGGCAGCGGCTGCTGGCGGGCCTGCGCGACACGGTCGCACTCGGCCTGTCGACCAACCAGGCACTGCTGCAGCGCGCGCTCGCGCACCCGGTGTTCGCCGACGGCGAGGCGACCACCGCCTTCATCGGCGACCACCTCGACGCGCTGCTGGCCGCCGACGTTGCGGCCGACACGCGCGCCGCCCTGCTCGCCGCCTTGCTGCTGCAGACCGGCGCGCGCGGCTGGCCCTCGCCGCTGGCGCACACGCTGCCCAACGCCTTGCGCTTCGCACTCGATGGCGTCGTGCACACGGCGCGCGTGACACCGCGCGGCGCGGCACGCTTCGAGGTCGTGCTGGACGACGCCGCCCCCGTGTCGCTCGCCTTGCTGGCGCTGTCGGACGACGGCCTCCTGCGCTTCGCCAGCGACGGCGTGGCCGCGCAGGCGCGCGTCGTGCGGCGTGCCGAACGCGTCGACTTCCATTTCGACGGCCGCGCCTTCCAGCTCGACGACCTCACGCACGTGGCCGTGGCGCGCGCCGACGCGGGCGGCGGCGACGGCCTGCTGCGCGCCTCGATGAACGGCCGCGTGGTCGCACTGCTGGCCGCCGAGGGCGACACCGTCACTGCGGGCCAGCCGCTGGTCACGCTCGAAGCAATGAAGATGGAACACGTGCATTGCGCACCCCGCGCGGGCCGCGTCGCGGCGCTGCATGTGGCCGTGGGCGCGCAGGTCGCTGCGCGCCACATCGTGGCCGAGATCGCCGAGGCCTGATCGCCTTCTTCCCTTTGCCTGAGCACTTCCCCATGAACGCACCCCACTACCGCTCCGTCTTCGCGCCCGCCCTGTTCGGCGGCCAATGCATCGTCGTCACCGGCGGTGGCTCGGGCATCGGCCGTTGCACCGCGCACGAACTGGCCTCGCTCGGCGCCCACGTGGTGCTGGTCGGCCGCAAGCCCGAGAAGCTCGATGCGGTGCGCGCCGAGATCGAAGCGGCCGGCGGCCAGGCCAGCACGCAGGCCTTCGACATCCGCCAGGAAGACGCCGTGCGCGAAGCCGTGAAGGCCATCGTCGCGGCGCACGGCCGCATCGACGGGCTGGTCAACAACGCGGGCGGCCAGTACATCACGCCGCTGGCCGCCATCTCGGCCAAGGGCTGGGAGGCGGTGATCCACACCAACCTCACGGGCGGTTTCCTGGTGGCGCGCGAGTGCTACGTGCAGAGCATGCAGGCGAATGGCGGCGCCATCGTCAACATCGTGGCCGACATCTGGGGGTCGATGCCGAACATGGGCCACAGCGGCGCCGCGCGCGCCGGCATGGTGAGCTTCACCGAGACCGCCGCCGCCGAATGGGCCGTGAGCGGCGTGCGCGTGAACGCCGTGGCACCGGGCTACATCGCCTCCAGCGGCATGGACCACTACCCGCCCGAGGCCGGCGACATGCTGCGCGCCATGCGCAAGACCGTGCCTGCGGGCCGCTTCGGCAACGAGGCCGAGACCTCCGCCGCCATCGCCTTCCTGCTGAGCCCGGCCGCCGCCTTCATCAGCGGCTCCGTGCTGCGCGTGGACGGCGCGCGCCCGCAGGCGCGCATGGGCTGGCCGATGGAGCTGCCCGACGCGCAGGCGCAGCAGCGCCCCGCGGTGCGGCCCTACGACGGCTTTCACCTCGCGCAGACACCGCGCGTGTTCCAGGACAAGTAAAGAGCGATCGAACGAACGGACAACGGAGACCCCTGATGCAGTACACCCATGAACACCTCGAGATGCAGAACACCCTGCGCCGATTCATCGACGAGGAGATCAACCCCCATGTCGACGAATGGGAAGAGGCCGAGATCTTTCCCGCGCACGAGGTCTTCAAGAAGCTCGGCAATCTCGGCCTGCTGGGCCTGAACAAGCCCGAGGCCTTCGGCGGCGCCGGGCTCGACTATTCGTATGCCATGGCCTTCGCCGAGGGGCTGGGCCACATCAGCTGCGGCGGCGTGCCGATGGCCATCGGCGTGCAGACCGACATGTGCACGCCCGCGCTCGCGCGCTTCGGCAGCGACGCGCTGCGCCGCGAGTTCCTGGTGCCCGCCATCGCGGGCGACACGGTCGGCTGCATCGGCGTGAGCGAACCCGGCGCGGGCAGCGACGTGGCGGGCCTGAAGAGCCACGCGCGCAAGGACGGCGACGACTACCTCATCAGCGGCCAGAAGATGTGGATCACCAACAGCCTGCAGGCCGACTGGATGTGCATGCTGGTCAACACCAGCGACGGTCCCGTGCACCGCAACAAGTCGCTCGTGATGGTGCCGATGAACCTGCCCGGCATCGAGAAGGCCAAGAAGATCCGCAAGATCGGCATGGACTCGAGCGACACCGGCCTCATCTACTTCGACAACGTGCGCGTGCCGCAGCGCTACCGCATCGGCGAAGAAGGCCAGGGCTTCGTCTACCAGATGCAGCAGTTCCAGGAAGAGCGGCTGTGGGCCGCCGCCAGTTCGCTCGAACCGATGGAAGACTGCATCGCGCAGACCATCGAATGGGCGCAGCAGCGCCAGATGTTCGGCGCCACGCTGGCCGACCAGCAGTGGGTGCAGTTCAAGCTGGCCGAACTGAAGACCGAGGTGGAGGCGCTGCGCGCCCTCACCTACCGCGCCTGCGACCTGCATGTGCAGGGCGAAGACGTGCTCGAGCTCGCGTCGATGGCCAAGCTCAAGACCGGCCGCCTCACGCGCCAGGTGGCCGACACCTGCCTGCAGTTCTGGGGCGGCATGGGCTTCACGCTGGAGAACCGCGTGTCGCGCCTGTACCGCGACGGCCGCCTCGGCTCGATCGGCGGTGGTGCCGACGAAGTGATGCTCGGCATCCTCGCCAAGACCATGGGCATCGCCAAGCGCCCACCGCGCGGCTGACCGGCGCACCATGGACGCCGAACTGCAGGCCGACCGTGCGGCGCTCGCCGACACGGTGCGGCGCTTCGCCCAGACCGAGATCGCACCGAACGTGCAGGCCTGGGACGAGGCCGGCGAATTCCCGCGCGCGCTGTATGCCCGCGCGGCCGAACTGGGCCTGCTGGGCCTGGGCTACCCGGAAGCACTCGGCGGCACGCCCGCCTCCTATGCGCTGAAGCTCCCCGCATGGATCGCGCTCGCGCGCCACGGCCAGAGCGGCGGCGTGCTCGCGAGCCTGTTTTCGCACAACATCGGCCTGCCGCCCGTGGTGCTGCACGCAAGCGATGCCGTGCGCCGCGAGGTCGTGCCTGCGGTACTGCGCGGCGAAAAAATTGCCGCGCTCGCGATCACCGAACCCGGCGGCGGCTCCGACGTGGCCGCGGTGCGCACCACAGCGAAACGCGACGGCGATCACTACGTGCTCAACGGTGAAAAGACCTTCATCACCTCGGGCATGCGCGCCGACTGGATCACCGTGGCCGTGCGCACCGGCGAAGGCCGCGGCGCGGGTGGGCTCTCGATGCTGCTGGTGCCGGGCGACGCGCCCGGCCTTTCGCGCACGCGCCTCGCGAAGATGGGCTGGCTGTGCTCCGACACCGCCACGCTGCACTTCGACAACGTGCGCGTGCCCGCGCGCTACCTGCTCGGCGAAGAGGGCGCGGGTTTCCGCATGGTCATGGGCAACTTCAACGGCGAGCGCGTCGGGCTCGCCGCCGGTGCGCTGGGCTTCGCACAAGCATGTCTCGACGAGGCGCTGGCCTGGTCGCGCGAGCGCAAGACCTTCGGCGCCGCGCTCATCGAGCACCAGGCGGTGCGCCACAAGCTGGTCGACATGCAGATGCGCATCGCCTCGACCGAGGCCTGGCTCGAGGCCGTGTCCGCCGAGGGCGATGCGCACGAAGCAGCGGGCCGCATCAACGCACCCGAGTGGGTGGCGCAGGTCTGCCTGCTCAAGAACCACGCCACGCAGACCATGCAGTTCTGCGCCGACCAGGCCGTGCAGATCCTCGGCGGCATGGGCTTCATGCGCGGCACGGTGAGCGAGCGCGTCTACCGCGAGGTCAAGGTGATGATGATCGGCGGCGGCGCCGAAGAGATCATGAAAGAGCTGGCGGCGCGGCAGCTGGGGTGGGTGTAGCGGCGCGCCTGTTTACCATCGGCGGCCCCTTCACCCTCACCGACGCCACATGAACCTCCGACACGGCCTCGCGGCGCTGGCCGCCACCTTCTGCACCGTCGCCTTCGCACAAGACCAGCCCGCGCGCGAACCGATGCCGCGGGAAGACCTGCAGTCGCTGGCCGCCACCTACCAACTGCTGCGCGACGCGTATGTGAAGCCGCTCAGCGGCGAGGAGATTCTTCAGGCGGCCTTGCGCGGCATGGTCCGCGAGATCGACCCCGAAGGCGGGCAGTTCCTCATGAAGGAAGACCTGGCCGACCGGGCACCGCCGGCGAACTACACGGGCGGGGCCGTGGGGCTGGAGATGATCGCGCGCAACGGCGAAGTCGCCGTGATCTCGCCCATCGTGGACAGCCCAGCCGAGAAGGCCGGCATCCGCCCCAACGACGTGCTGCTCGCCATCGACGGCACGCCGATCAAGGGCAACCTCACCCTCGCGTTCAAGATGCTGCGCGGCCCGCTCGGCAGCAGCGTGGCGTTGACGATGCGGCGCCCGGGCGTCGAGGCGCCCCACGAATTCAAGGTGGAGCGGCAGAACGTGCAGGGCGCGATCGTGCGCGTGTCGACGGCGGCGCCGGGCATCGCTGTGCTGCGCATCACCGCCTTCAAGGACAACACGCTGGACCAGGTCGCCCGCGAACTCGAAACCCAATGGCGCCGGCAGCCGTTCAAGGGGGTCGTGCTCGATCTGCGGCGCAACCCGGGCGGGCGGCTCGATACCGCGGTCGGTGTCGCGGCGCTGTTCCTGCCGGCCCGCCGCACGGTGGTGGTGAAGACCCAGGGCCGCCGCCTCGAATCGAACTCCGTCTATCTGTCCGACCCGCCCTACTACGCGCGCAACGCGGACCCGTTCGCGGCGGTGCCGCCGGAGATCCGGACGCTTCCGCTGGTCGTGCTCGTCGACGAGGGCACGGCGTCCGGCGCGGAGATCGTGACGGCGGCCTTGCGCGACCACCGCCGCGCGCGCATCGTGGGCCGCAAGACCTTCGGCCGCACGAGCATCCAGACCGTCACGCCGCTGGGGCCCGAGCGCGCGGTGCGCTACACGTCTGCGTACTGGTTTCCGCCTTCGGGTGAAACGCTGGAAAAGATCGGCATTACGCCCCACCGGCTCGTGGAGGCCGTGGACTTTCAGCGCGAGCTCGACGAGGCCGTTGCCGAGCTGCGCACGAAGCTTCAGTGATCCGTCTTCGGCGGCGTTGAGGTTTCGGCGGCTTCCGCAGCTTTGGCCGCCGCTGCACGCAGCTTGTCCTTCTTGCTCGGCCGCGCGCCCTTGATGCCGCCGTTGCCCGAGGCATCGACCACCACCGGCGCCGTCTCGACCGGCTCGAAGCCCGCGATGCGTTCGCGCGGTACCTGCTGGCCCTGGCGCTTCTCGATCAGGCGGAAGTGCGCCTCGGTGGCCGCGCTCACGAAGCTGATCGCCAGCCCGCTCGCGCCCGCGCGGCCGGTGCGGCCGATGCGGTGGATGTAGTCGGTCGG
This sequence comes from Variovorax sp. YR752, assembly GCF_943372545.1. NCBI lineage: Bacteria > Pseudomonadati > Pseudomonadota > Betaproteobacteria > Burkholderiales > Comamonadaceae > Variovorax > Variovorax sp. YR752. The sequence continues at coordinate 36,835 of NZ_CALRZC010000051.1, forward strand.
CGAACGCGGCAGGTCGTAGTTGATGACCACGGGCAGCTGCGCGATGTCGAGGCCGCGCGCGGCGAGGTCGGTGGCGATCACCACGTCCCAGCGGCTCTGCTTGAACTGCGCGAGGATGTCGCTGCGCGTGCCCTGGGCGATGTCGCCGTGGAAGGGCACGGCGTAGATGCCGTTCTTGTAGAGCTTCTCGGCCACGGTCTGGGCGGCGTGCTGCGTGGCGACGAAGACCAGCACGCGGTCCCAGGCGCCTTCGTTCTCTTTCAGCAGTTGGCGCAGCAGCTGGGTGCGGCGGCTGGCGTCGACCTCGATGGCGCGCTGCACGATGTCGGGCGCCGTGCCGGGTTCGCCCTGCACATCGACCAGCACCGGGTCGCGCAGCATGTCGTCGGCCAGGGCCTGGATGGCCGTCGGGAAGGTGGCGGAAAACAGCAGGTTCTGGCGTTGCTTCGGCAGCAGCGCGAGGATGCGGCCCAGCTCCTCGGCAAAGCCCAGATCGAACAGGCGGTCGGCCTCGTCGAGCACGAGCATCGACACGGCGTCGAGCGCGAGCGCGTTGTGCTCGACCAGGTCGAGCAGCCGGCCGGGCGTGGCGATCACGATGTCGGCGCCGCCGCGCAGGCGCATCATTTGCGGGTTGATCGAGACGCCGCCGACCGCGACGACGATCTTCAGGCGCTCGGGCAGGTGGCGGGCGAAGTCTTCCAGCGTCTCGCCGACCTGGGCCGCGAGTTCGCGCGTGGGCACGAGCACCAGCGCGCGCAGGCGGCGCGAGGTGGACGACGCAGGCTCGGCGGCCAGGCGCTGCAGCAGCGGCAGGGAAAATGCGGCCGTCTTGCCGGAGCCGGTCTGCGCCGAGCCCCGCAGGTCGCGGCCCTGCAAAATTGCAGGGATGGCCGCCGCCTGGATGGCGGTCGGCGCGGCAAAGCCGCTCGCGGCGGCCGCTTGCGCGAGCGCGGGGGTCAGGCCCAGGGTATCGAATGGCATGGAACGGGCACCGGGAAAAAAGAGAGATCGAAAGAAAGACGAAAGACGGATCGCATGGGAACGATGAAGAACAACCGCACCGGCAGCACGCTGGTGTACTCCACCGAGGCGGGCGGGCGCATGTGCCCCGACTGCGGCGCCCCGGTGGCGCAATGCCGCTGCAAGGAACTCGCGAAGGCGCAAACGGCGGCCACGGACGGCATTGTCCGCGTATCGCACGAGACCAAGGGCCGAAAGGGCAAGGGCGTGACCGTGGTCAAGGGACTGCCGCTCGACGCGGCGGCGCTGGCGGCCGTGGGCAAGCAGCTCAAAGCGGCCTGCGGCACGGGCGGCACAGTGAAGGACGGCACCGTCGAGATCCAGGGCGATCACCGCGAGGTGGTGATCGCCGCCCTCGTGAAGCAGGGCCACACGGTCAAGCGCGCGGGAGGCTGAGCAGCACATGCACCCCGAAGACCTGCAGCGCCTGGTGACGCTCGAAATGCCTTTTGGCAAGCACAAGGGCACGCTGATCGCCGATTTGCCCGGAAATTACCTGACCTGGTTTGCGCGCGAGGGTTTTCCCTCGGGAGAAATTGGCCGACTGCTCGCTTTGATGCATGAAATAGACCACAACGGCCTGTCCGACCTCCTGAAACCGTTGCGAAACCGCCCGCCGGGCCGGAATGTTTCTCGATAACACAAAAATTCCTCCCTTTTTTTGGGAATCGGGCCGGATAATCCGGCTCACGTGTCTGCGAGCCTCGGCTCCCGTGCACGTAATTTGGTGATCGGTCAGTTTCGCGCCACAGCGCATTAGTTTGTTGTGATTCTGGGACTCCATCGCTTTGTGTTTTTTTGGTTTGAATTAGGAGTCCCTCCATGGGCAAGAAACTTTACGTGGGCAACCTCGCCTACTCCGTGCGTGACAACGACCTGGAACAGTCTTTCGGCGAGTTCGGCACGATCGTCAGCGCCAAGGTCATGATGGAACGTGACACCGGCCGTTCGAAGGGCTTCGGCTTTGTCGAAATGGGCACCGACGCTGAAGCACTCGCTGCAGTCGAAGGCATGAACGGCGCATCGCTGCAGGGCCGCGCCCTGACGGTGAACGAAGCCCGTCCGATGGAAGCACGTCCCCCCCGCACCGGCGGTGGTGGCGGCTACGGCGGTGGTGGCGGCGGCGGCTACGGTGGTGGCGGCGGCGGCGGTTACGGCGGCGGCGGCGGTGGTGGCCGCAGCGGTGGCGGCGGTGGTGGTTACGGCGGCGGCGGCGGTGGCCGCGGCGGCTACTAAGCCCCCCCCCACACACTCATGAGCGCCTCGGCGCTCTGAATGAATGAAAAAGCTCCTTCGGGAGCTTTTTTCGTTTCTGACGTCCATCGCCCCATTCCCACGAATCCCTTCGTGGAACGCCACGGAACCGGCTTTGCCGGGCCGTTGGCGTTGCCCCCGGAAGGGGGTTGGCGCAGCGACACGAAGTGCGCGAAGCCTGGGGGAGAACCAAGTCCATCGACACGCAGTGCGCGAAGCCTGGGGGAGAGCCAGTACTTACCCTTGTACGCATTTGTCCTTACCAAAGCGGTCAGCCGACGGTCAGCCGCTGGCGACGACCCTCGTCCCCTTCGAAACAGAGGGTCGAGACAATGAAGATCAAGAGACAGGCGGACTTCTTCTCAGGAGTCATGTTCGCCACCGTCGGTGGCGCGTTCGCCATCGGCGCCACCACCTACACCATCGGCGACGGCGCCCGCATGGGGCCGGGGTACTTCCCGCTGATGCTGGGCATCCTGCTGGCGCTGCTGGGCGCGCTGATCATGTTCCAGGCCATGGTGGTCGAGAGCGCAGACGGCGACAAGATCGGCAAATGGGCCTGGAAGCCGCTGGCCTTCGTGCTGGGCGCCAACCTGGCCTTCGGCGTGCTGCTGGGCGGCCTGCCGAGCGTCGGGCTGCCGGCGATGGGCATGATCATCGCGATCTACGCGCTGACGATCATCTCGAGCATGGCCGGCCAGCACTTCAAGCTGCGCGACGTGCTCGTGCTCTCCACCATCCTGGCGGCCGGCAGCTATGTGGCCTTCATCTGGGCGCTCAAGCTCCAGATCCAGGTCTGGCCCACCTTCATCTCGGGCTGAGGAGCACGCACCATGGACCTGATCCACAACCTTTCCATCGGTTTCGGCGTTGCCTTCACCTTCACCAACCTGCTGTATTGCCTGCTGGGCTGCATCCTGGGCACGCTGATCGGCGTGCTGCCGGGCATCGGCCCCGTCGCGACGATCGCGATGCTGCTGCCCGCCACGTACGCGCTGCCGCCCGTGTCGGCGCTGATCATGCTGGCCGGCATCTACTACGGCGCCCAGTACGGCGGCTCGACCACGGCCATCCTGGTGAATCTGCCCGGGGAGTCGTCCTCGGTGGTCACCTGCATCGACGGCTACCAGATGGCAAGGCAGGGCCGCGCAGGCCCTGCGCTCGCTGCGGCGGGCCTGGGCTCGTTCTTCGCGGGCTGCGTGGGCACGCTGATCCTGGCCGCCTTCGCGCCCCCGCTGACCGAGCTGGCCTTCAAGTTCGGCCCGGCCGAGTATTTCTCGCTGATGGTGCTGGGCCTGATCGGTGCCGTGGTGCTGGCCTCGGGCTCGCTGCTCAAGGCGGTGGCGATGATCGTGCTGGGCCTGCTGCTGGGCATCGTCGGCACCGACGTGAATTCGGGTGTCGCGCGCTTCAGCTTCGACATTCCCGAGCTCACCGACGGCATCGGCTTCGTGGTGATCGCCATGGGCGTGTTCGGCTACGGCGAAATCATCGGCAACCTCTCGCAGCCCGATGACGAGCGCGAGGTGTTCACGCACAAGGTGAAGGGCCTGTGGCCCACCAAGGACGACTTCAGGCGCATGACGCCCGCCGTGCTGCGCGGCACGGCGCTGGGTTCGGCCCTGGGCATCCTGCCGGGCGGCGGCGCGCTGCTGGCGGCTTTTGCGGCCTATGCGCTGGAGAAGAAGATCAAGATGCGTCCGGGCGAAGTGCCCTTCGGCAAGGGCAACATCCGCGGCGTGGCCTCGCCCGAGTCGGCCAACAACGCCGGCGCGCAGACCTCCTTCATTCCGCTCTTGACGCTGGGCATTCCGCCTAATGCCGTGATGGCGCTGATGGTCG